>CAZUXO010000139.1:0-2699 GCA_964624325.1 uncultured Dehalococcoidales bacterium | reverse complement strand
CGGCGAAGGGCTAAACGCACTCTTCAGCCCTAAGCTCGCTTTGCCACCCTCGATTCTGAAACACTTGTGCATAGCCCTTGTCGTTGCCGGCCTGACAATCCTGATCACACCTTACGGATGGAATTATCCTGTGTTTTTGCTTCGGGAGCTTTTAACTGCTTCAATGTCTGATCTTGCAACTGTGTCGGAATATGCCACGATTTTTGCCGCAAGAGCACTTCCCTTGCGCTACGTGGATTACGGCGTGATAGCGGCAGGTCTCCTGCTGGTCCTGGGGATGTCAACGATGAGGAAACGACGCATAGACTTCGCCATCATCCTGACCAACCTTGTCTTCGCGTTCCTCTATGCCCGCTTCATACGGCTGACGTTTTTCTGGGCGCCTATATTCACCTTCACCACCCTGGCGCTGCTGGCAGAGCGGCCTACCTGGCTATACCCGAAGCGGAAACTTGCCGTCTGGCTTATCGGTGGAATTCTCATATTGGGATCTGTTGGTTTAAGCGGTCGGGTGATCAAACAATACTACACACACACCTATGACTATATGTGGCTTGGATTCGGCGTTTCGTATTTTAACCCGGTCGAGGAAGCAAACTATATAGAAGCAAACTTCTCGAACTACCGCCTTGGCAACGATTACGATACTGGCGGTTATCTCCTCTGGAAGTTGTATCCGAAGATGAAGGTCTTTATTGACCCAAGGTACTTCCCCTTCAGACAGTGGTATGGGGACTATCTGAAACTTATAACGACCAATGGTATAAACAAACTTCTGGAAAGATTTCCTGCTGACGTCTGGTGTATTAGTCTGCCGTATAAAAAAACGGTCTACTGGTTCAATAATTCGCCGGAATGGGTACCAGCATTTTATGGCGCGGCTGCCGCCGTATATGTAAGGAAAGGCATTAAGTTGCCTGCTGGCCGGGTTCAGGCTGGGAAAGAAATTGACAGCATTCGGAATTTTACGCAAGCTATTGAGGTGTTTACATTCGCTCTGAATGTGCGAGACTGGTCAGGCGCAGATCGAGTGGTTACCGGCATGGAAAAAATATCCCGCACCGAAGGGCAGCATCAATCTGTCGCCGATGCTCGGCAGATGCTTCTGGGTTCGCGGGCTTACTACAAGCGTGACTACGAGACGGCAATAACTCACCTGCGGTCTACGAGGGCGGGGGCAACCTTTTCGACAGGTCCTATCTCTTTAATGGCCAATTGCTACAATTTTCTTGCCGCGAAGGCATTGAATAGCAACGAACATCAGAAGGCGCTGGAGATGGCGCGTATGGCGCTGCAGATAGCACCCAATGACTTGAACGGAGTGTACAACGTTGGTGTTATCGAATGGCTCCTGCAGCAGAAGGAACGGGGGAACATCCCGTCGGCATCAACGGCCCCAAACCCTGGGTGGCAAGGCACCTTGGCACAGAACAGCTCCGGTACAGACACCTGGAAGCAGCACCTTCAGCAGTTCCTGAAGCTTGCACAGGGCAACCGTAACATCCCAGCGCGTGCTGTCGATGTAGCAAAGAGCATCCTCCAGGGAACCGCCCCCGGATCTATACCCCTGCTCGTCCCACCAGAGCCGACGCTATCATCATAAATCTCATTGAACAAAAGCAAAATAGCTGATAATGAAAAATTTAAGTTTGATCAATTGAAGACGAACCACAGAAATGTCCTGATTATAAAAAAGTTACGATCTTAAATGGATGCGGTGAGGTTTCATGAAAGCGAATAATAAAAGAATCGCATCTGTCCAGTCCAACTACATACCGTGGAAGGGCTATTTCGACATGATTGCCGCGGTGGATGAGTTCATTCTTTACGACGACATGCAATATACCCGACGTGACTGGCGCAACCGCAATCAGATCAAGACCCCGCAGGGTTTGCAGTGGCTGACCGTTCCTGTCAAGGTGAAGGGCAAATACCACCAGACCATTCGAGAAACGGAAATTGAGGGTGTGGATTGGGCCAAGTCGCACTGGAAGTCGTTATGCCAGAACTATCGTCGCGCAAAGCATTTCAATGCGATAGCGCAGGAACTTGAGCCCTTGTACCTCCAAGCCGAGTATACACAACTGTCGCAACTAAACCGCACACTCATCGAATGGGTGTGCGTGAAGTTAGGCATAAAGACCATTATCAGCAACTCTTGGGATTACCACCTAATTGATGGCAAGTCCGAGCGTCTTACCGATTTGTGCGTCAAAGCAGGTGGCTGCGAATACATCTCCGGTCCCGCCGCTCGTGATTATATCGACGAAACAGTCTTTGCAGACCAGAACGTCAAGCTCACCTGGTTTGATTATGAGGGCTATCCGGAATACCCCCAGCTATGGGGCGACTTCTCCCACGCCGTCTCCATTCTTGATTTGCTGTTCAACTGTGGCAACGAGGCGCCGCGGTATATGAGGTATGTCAGTGTATGAAGCGATCGGTCGTCACCGCTTTTGATCAAGCAGCGCCACACTTTGAAGAATTTTACCGGCAAGCCGCTGAAGGCGCAATAAGCATGACCGGCGAATAGGAGTATTGTGATGAAACTCTCAGATTATGTCATGAATTTCCTTTTCGAAAAAAAGATCAGATATATTTTTGGGTATCAAGGCGGTTCTGTGACGCATTTAATCGATTCACTTCATAAGGTAGAAGGTCTTACCTACATACAGAACTATCATGAGCAAGCTTCAGAT
>CAZUXO010000138.1:0-4863 GCA_964624325.1 uncultured Dehalococcoidales bacterium | reverse complement strand
TGTTGAAAGGCCTATTCTGTCCAAATTTGCTTCGGATGGTACGCTCAAACTGCTGGCATATCTTACATTGTTATATGACCCTGATCCTGCTCAGCTTGTAGGGATAGAGGAACCTGAAAACCAGTTACATCCTCGATTATTGCCGGAATTGGCTGAGGAGTGTAGGGTAGCATCTGCAAGAACTCAACTGATGGTAACAACTCACTCTCCATTTTTTGTAAATGGCTTGAAGGCGGAAGAACTGTGGGTATTATATCGAGATGATCACGGCTATACTCAAGCACGCCGGGTAGCTGATATGCGTGGTATTAAAGAGTTCATGATCAATGGAGCGCAACTTGGTGATCTCTGGATGGAAAACCACTTCGAAGCAGGTGATCCGCTTACTGCCTCCGGTGGTCCGAAAAACTTTAAAGGTCGCTGATGTAGGGGTTCCCGTTGCACATTGAATTCCTGGTTGAAGAGCCCTCAGCAGAAAAAGTTCTGAGCTACCTTGTTCCACGTATTATTAGCTCTGATATGACTATGGCTATACATCCGCATCAAGGAAAACAACACCTGCTACGGACTTTGCCCGGACGACTTCGCGGTTATGCATCATGGTTGCCTTCCGATTGGCGTATTGTAGTGCTCATTGATGCGGATTATCAGGATTGCCGTAAGCTAAAGCAACAGTTGGAGTCTGCAGCCGGGATGAATGGACTTATTACAAAATCGGCCGTGTCAATAGGAACGCCATTTCACGTTATTAACAGGCTGGCCATCGAGGAATTAGAGGCGTGGTTTTTTGGAGACATTCAAGCTGTTCATACCGCATATCCAAGGTTGTCATCAGCTCTTTCCAGAAGAGCAAGATATCGCGACCCCGATTATATTGCGGGTGGAACATGGGAAGCGCTTGAAAGAGAATTAAAAAGAGCGGGCTATTTCCCAACCGGTTTGCCCAAAATTTCTGTTGCAAGCGATGTAGCGCTTCATATGGATCCTACGAGAAATACGTCTCATAGTTTTCAGGTTTTTAGACAGGGATTGCTTGACTTAGTTAATCAGTAGCGCTTTATTAAGTGCATGGGATTAGATGTCTATTTACTCTGAAGAAAATCTAATTGAAAAACCTTCCATAAGTCTGCTTGAGAATCTCGGCTGGAAAGCAGCCAATTGCTATGATGAATTTGCCTCCGGTTCCAGTAACCTGGGGCGGCAAACAGCTTCAGAAGTTGTCCTTGTATCACGCCTCTTACCTGCGCTGCAGAAACTGAATCCACGAATACCCCCGGAAGCTTTAGGCATTGCCGTCAGTGAGCTTATACGCGACCGCGGCAGAATGAGCCTGGCAGCAGCCAACCGTGAAGTCTATGGCCTCCTTAAGAATGGTATCAAAATCTCCTTCGGCTCAGCTAAAAAAGAGAAGGTGACCGAAACCGTCCATTTAATTGATTGGTCGAATCCTCACAATTACGACTTCTTCCTGGCATCACAATTCTGGATAGCCGGGGATATGTATACCCGCCGGGCTGACCTGGTTGGTTTCGTAAACGGTATCCCATTTCTGTTCATGGAGCTGAAAGCTACGCATAAAGCGCTAAAAAGCGCCTATGATGACAATTTTACGGATTACAAAACAGCTATACCTCAGATTTTCTGGTATAACGGTTTTGTCATCCTCTCAAATGGAAGCAAGTCCCGTATTGGCAGCCTCACTGCATTGTGGGAGCACTTTTCAGAATGGAAGCGCATTAATTCGGAAGGTGAGAAGGGTGTAGTCTCGCTTGAAACCATGCTGCGCGGCATCTGCGAACCTTCCCGCCTGCTTGACCTTATAGAGAATTTCTCCATATTCATGGAGGCCAGGGGCGGCTACATCAAGCTGACCGCCAAGAATCACCAGTATCTTGGTGTTAATAACACGCTGGAAGCTCTCAAGAATATCGGCGATAACCAGGGTAGGCTGGGTGTCTTCTGGCACACCCAGGGTAGCGGTAAGAGCGTTTCCATGGTCTATTTTGCCCAGAAAGTCCTGCGCAAATTGCCCGGCAACTGGACCTTCCTGATAGTCACAGATAGAGACGAGTTGGATAAGCAGATATACAAGAATTTCGCCGATTCCCACGCCACCACTGAGGTAGAGTGTCAGGCTGAAAGCGGTGCGCACCTTCAGCAACTCCTCAAAGAAGACCATCGTTATATCTTCACTCTCATTCAGAAATTCCATACTGAAAAAGGCCAGGGGTATCCGGTCATTTCTGAGCGTTCGGATATCATCGTCATCACCGATGAGGCGCACCGCTCCCAATATGATATCTTCGCCATGAACATGCGAAGCGCCCTGCCCAATGCCGCCTTCATCGGCTTCACCGGCACACCTCTTATGATCGAGGAGAAGACACGCCAGGTATTCGGCGACTATGTCAGCGTTTACAATTTCCAGCAGTCTATCGAGGATGGCGCCACGGTCCCGCTTTTCTATGAAAACCGCATACCTGAATTGCAGATCACTAATCCTCGACTCAATACCGACATGGCAACTATCCTTGAAAATGCTGAGCTGGACGAACGGCAGGAAAAGAAATTCGAGCGTGAGTTTGCCCGTGAGTATCACCTCATAACCAGGGACGATCGTCTGGACCGTATCGCCGAGGATATAGTCTCCCATCACATGGGCCGTGATTTCTCGGGCACTTATGGTCCTGGCAAAGCCAAGGTTATTTCAATTGATAAGGCAACAGCCGTTAAGCTATACGACAAGGTGCAGAAATACTGGGCTAAATATCTCAAGAACTTAGAGGGCATGCTCGACACATCGGACATTTTTGTTAAATCCATGCTGGAAACCCGTATCAAATATATGAAAGGTACGGAGACGGCGGTGGTCGTTTCCCAATCTCAGAATGAAATCGCGGAACTAAAGAGCAAGGGTGCTGATATCGTCCCCCACCGCAAAAAGATGGTCAAAGAAGACCTGGCTAAAAGGTTTAAGGATGAGAATGATAAACTGCGCATCGTCTTTGTTTGTGCTATGTGGATGACCGGCTTTGACGTCCCCTGCTGCTCCACCATATACCTTGACAAGCCCATGCGCAACCATACTCTTATGCAGACCATCGCCCGGGCCAACCGTGTCTTCCCGGAGAAGGTCAACGGCCTGATCGTTGATTATATCGGAGTATTCCGTGATTTGCAGAAAGCCCTCGCCATCTATGCCCCGACCCCTGAATCCGGTGAAAGGCCAATTAAGGATAAAGCTCAGTTGATAGCGATGTTGGATCAGGCTATTAACGAAGCAAAGGCTTTTCTCACCGAACATGGCGTAGAAGTCGAAAAGATCATTAAAGCCGAGGGCTTTGAAAAGGTTGCCCAGATCAACGGGGCAGTCAAGGCTATCGTCCTGCACGACTCCAAATCATATGAAGGTGCTCTTGACGATACAATCGATAAAGTGCTGATAAACGATGAAAGCAAGCAAAAATATCTTCAGCTTGCCTTGAATGTTAACCGTATTTTCCGCGCCATCAAGCCGGACCCTGTATTGTTCGACTACCTGCCCATCTACACGCTCATCGTTCGACTGGCTGATAAAATACGGTCCCTAATTTCTCCGGCTGATATAGCCAAAGTGATGCAACAGGTCGAGAATTTGCTGGATGAATCAATCGGCATAGCCGGTTATGTTATACATGACCGTGGTGATACAGGTAAAAAGGAAAATGTTGTTGACCTGAGCAAGATCGACTTCAAGATGTTGCGTAAGCAGTTCGAAGGTGGTAGAAAGCGTATCGAAATCGAAAGGTTGAAAGGTGCACTAAATAGCAAACTTCAAAAAATGGTGCGCATCAACCGCACCCGTATGGATTTCATGCAGAAATTCCAGGATATGATCGAAGATTATAATTCCGGCTCTACCAGCGCCGATGTCTTCTTTGATCAGTTAATCGAGTTCACCCAAGGTTTAAATCAGGAAGATAAGCGTGCCATCTCGGAGAATCTATCCGAAGAGGAGCTTACTATTTTCGATTTGTTGACCAGACCAAAAATTAAACTGACAAAAATTGAAACGCAGCAAGTAAAATCGGTGGCAAAGGAACTGTTAAGCAAGCTCAAGAAAGAAATGCTCGTGCTCGATTGGCGTAAAAAGCAGCAAACCCGCGCCGCTGTGAAGCTTACTATTGAGAAAATGCTGGACCAGCTTCCGGAAGTGTACACTCCGAAAAAATACATACAAAAATGTGGGGTTGTTTATCAGCATATCTTCGAATCCTATATAGGCTCCGTGCACAGTATCGATTCAAATTGAGACAGGGTGTTAAATTAACCTGAGAGCCAACACACGTAACCGGTGTATATCTATCTCGATGAATCCTGCGACCTGGGATTTGATTTCAGCACAAGGAAATTACACGGGGTATTTGTTATTACACGATTAGTTTGCCATACCCTTCGGTAGGTTAAAAAAATAGCGGACCCTGTAACGTCATTCCACCTTCGGGCTCATGCCAACCGATGGAAGGAAGCACCCGAAGCACACTACAGGACTTACCCGCTGAAATGAAAAATAGCACAGATCTGCTTTGCCTGTCAAATCATTGTCGTATTGGTCGGCGGTGCAAGTCCCTGTTCTATCCAGCTCGTCAACGGCTGAACGGTCATTTGCCGGCAAAGAAGCCGTACCCGATTAATTTATATGCGAGTTTGGCGGCTGTAAAGGAGCACGAAGATGGGCCCTGATCCGGACAAAGCTCCACCAGGTCAAACCCGACTACCTTTCTTTTTTCTGCTACCGCTCTTAATAAGCCGAGGATATCACTCCAGCCCAGGCCGCCCGGCTCCGGTGTGCCGACGGCTGCCATGATGGAAGGGTCCAGAACG
>CAZUXO010000137.1:0-3443 GCA_964624325.1 uncultured Dehalococcoidales bacterium | reverse complement strand
TATGGCCGGCATCATCCGGTAGCCCGCAAAAGCGAACAGGCCGGCCAGCGGCAGCACCTGCGCCAGGTCGCTCCCCGTGGCCAGGAGATAGAGCACAATCAGTATGATTCCGCCGAAGGCTACCGTTTCCAGCGCGTAGCGGGGGAGACTGGACAGCACTGCCGCGGTTGCATTATGGTTTGAATATTGATAGGAGTAGGCCGCGTAGCGCTGCACAAAGGTGTTCTCGCTCCCCATCAGCTTGACCGCCTTGATGCCGCCAAACGCTTCGCCGGCCGTCTTGTAGCGCCCGGCGTTTGCCTTCAGACTTTCCCTTCCTATCCGTGTCAGTTTGCGCTGCAGCAATAAATAGATCGCCCCGTATATTGCCCCGATTACTACGGCAACCACCAGGGTCAAAACAGGGTTTACCATCATCACGAGGACTATGAGGAAGAGCAGCACCATAGCCCTGGCTATTATATCGAGCAGCGGCGTCAACACGCCGCCGACGACGGCACTTGCCTGCGCCAGTACATGGTGGCCCAAAATAGCCGTGTTCTCGTTGAGGAAAAAGGTGTACGGCCTGTGCAGGTAGCTGTCCAGCAGGCGCAGGGAGATGCTATGGTTGCGCATACTGCTAAACCGCAGCATTCCCCAGGTGAGCAGCGCCCGCATTGCGTTGCTGAGCACCAGCGCCCCCAGTGATAAAAACCCCAGGAACACCAGGAACCAGTTCACTCTGCTGAAACCCAGGGTGGTGAATAGCCAATGCAGCAAGTCATTATCCTGGACTGCGTTCGGATTAGCAATCACGGCGAGGAACGGTAATATGGACGCCACCCCGACGGTCTCCAGCAGGGCGGAGGCCAGCACCCCGGCAAACACCAGCCACAGGCGGCGGCGCTCCTGCGGCGTTAACAGGTCAAGGACTTTGCGTAACGTGCCCATCACATTACCCGCCCGGGCGTTCTGCACACACGCCGTAACTTAATCAGGTTGGTCGATATCATACGGCCGATAGTATAACATAACTATTCAAAGCACAGTAGATACCAGGCTTCCCTATTTCATCGAGCGGGTTTATAATCTTTGAGGTGTTTCTGGGATCAGCTTATGCACGGAGGAAATTCTCACGGGCGGTTCAACTCAAATGGTAGAAAAGTCATACAATCAAAAACGTATCCTGAACAAAGTTGTCAGGTCTGCATTGGAAAAAAAAGTTGTAGATATATATAAACTGGATACAGAAGGTCAACGCCTGGTTCTTGAAAGCAATAGCAACTTAACACCAGAGTACGTTGAATTTAATAAGTACGCCATTACCAAATACCGGTACGAGCAAATAAAAAATATTCTACTAATCTTTCCGCCAAAAAGTTTCAATACAGTCGTTGATATATGTTGTGGAAGTGGTTTCATTAGCACGAATATCATGAAAAACCAGTTATTTGCAGAATGTTATGCGATAGACATCAATTCAAACCAGCTAATCGAATTTAAAAGGATATTATCCTATGAAAACATAGGGAATGTACACTTAATCAAAGGTGACGTACAGGGTCTGCCATTTACGGATAATAGCATGGACGCTGTTGTCGGAAACTCTTTTTTACATCACATTCCCGATAATTCAAGACTACTGCAGGAAATTTACCGTATTCTTAAACCTGGTGGCGTCTTCTGCTGTACACATGAGCCTTCTGTAAGCGCAGATTACCTTGAATATTTTCCATTCGAATACGTTATCCGCTTACTTGAGATTCTTCATGTGAAGAATCTAATTAAAAGATTGCTCAGAAGGCCGTTAAATGCTGAAGCACGCAGACAAACTGTCCTTTCCGATATATGGCTTTATAATAAAAATAATTTACTGATGCTATTAAAACGAGCTGGTTTTAATGAAATGGAAGTCACCAGCAGAGGATTTTTCTCGACTATAATATTAGAAATGGCAAGATTTTACTGGATTCGAATATATAAACAAGACATCCCTGATAATTTATCTGTTAATTTGCTACGGGTCTTTGACCGAGTAGACCGTATTTTGTTGAAACCATTTTTACCAACCGATTTTTTTTCCAGTCTGCAATTTAACGCAAGGAAAGAATTACGTGAATAGTCTTTTTAAACTACTACCGTGTAAGGCAGCTAAGATGGAGGGCATTAAAGTATTAACAATATCCCCCTGGTATTACAGAGAAACGGATAGTACGTTTATTCACCAGCAATTACTTGAACTGAGAAGGCAAGGTTGTGAAGTCAGGGTTATCACCCCTGTTCCATGGACACCCTTCCCATTAAACGTGATATCCAAAAAGTGGAAGGATTATCATGATATACCTCACAGGCTGATAAGGGATGGAATTGAGGCCTATTTCCCTCGCTATTTATAATTCCCCAGAAACTTGTTCAGTGCCTCTCTCGGAAAAAGAATGTACGCGGGAATCAGAAAACTGGTTGAGGAAATTCACCAGGATTTCAAATTCGATATAATTCACGCCCACGTAGCCTGGCCTAACGGCTTTGCCGGCGTGATGGTGAGAAAAAAGTATAACAAGCCATTGGTGGTGACTATCCATGGGGAGGACCTTCAGGTGACTGTATATAAAAATGATGCTTGCCGGACCGCACTGGCGAAGGTCTTCCATGAAGCCGATAGAATTGTTACTGTGAGCACCAAGCTGAAAAAGATAGCAGAAGCTAATTTCGGGTTTTCAGAAAAATTAATTGCAATCAATAACGGGATCAGTCCTGCGGACGTTGCTCCGAGAAATATTGACCTGGTTTCCAGATATGCTGACAGTAAAATTATACTAAGCGTGTCCAACCTGATTACCAGCAAGGCGCTTGACTTGAATATCAGGGCAATCTCACGGCTAACCGGAAAGTACCCTGACCTGAAATACCTGGTGATCGGAAGGGGACCAGAGGAAGCTTCTCTGAGACAGCTGGCTCACGATTTAAGCCTTGAAAACCGGATAGAGTTCCTGGGCGAGCTGCCCAATGACAGGGTAATGCAATATATGGCTATCGCGGATATTTTCTCTTTACCAAGCTGGCAGGAAGGTTTCGGGGTCGTCTACCTGGAAGCGATGGCACATGGTAATCCCGTTATTGCCTGCCTGGGCGAGGGTATCGTTGATGTCATCGAAGATGGGATTACAGGCTTACTGGTAAAGCCCAGGGATACAGAAAGCCTGGTTCATGCTATTGAGTTTCTGCTCACCAACCCTCAAAGAGCTCAGGAAATCGGGGAGCGGGCAAAGAAGCTTGTACTGGAGAACTACACCTGGGAGAAGAACGCAGAAAAAACTATTCAACTTTATCGTGACGTTGTGTCAAGTTCATAATAGAATTCAGAGGGGTGTATTCCACATTTTATGGTAATATGGAATCCGTCGCATTTTTATTGATTGGTAAAGACGTATGATAGTAATCATAGATTACCAGAGTGCAGGCAA
>CAZUXO010000136.1:0-7364 GCA_964624325.1 uncultured Dehalococcoidales bacterium | reverse complement strand
TGTATCAAGGTCTATATGCGGCACGGAGGAACACCATTCGGAGGTAGGGCGCGGCATGATGAAGGCAGGCAAAGTGGTCGACTTGGACATCCTCTGGGCCATCCATAACATATAACCGAATCGCACGGCAAAGAAATCATAGACTGCCAGCGCCAGCAGCATTATCATGGCTGTCCACGGTGTGGCAAAACGTCCGAATACAGCGGCCATGCTGGCCATGGCGATAATCATAACAAGATTGTGTAACCATATTCGCGGAAAAAAGAGCCAGGCCAGTCCAACGGCAGCAGCGATGGAAATGGCGGGAATAAGGGGAATCCAGAAAACGAGCAGTATAAACACACCCCAGGTGAATAGCAAAGCGAAAAGCACACGAAAGACGAATTTAAGCACTGATAAAGGAATCAAAAACAATACCAGGCCTACCACGGTGATCAATGCGGCAAAGTACAGCAGTATCGGGCCGATGGATGAGACGACCGGGGTGGCAGGTGTGACCACGCCGGCATCAGAAGTGGAGGGAGGCTGTGGCCAGAGAATGACAGGCTGAACGGGTTGGGTCGGAACGTAGATATTGTTATCTTTTAAAAAGCCGTTTTCACGCACAACCACGGCAAACATGAAACATTGTGCGACGATGAAGATGAGGATGCTCCAGTAGACAGGCTTGAAACGTAACTTTTTAATCGCCATGATTGGATATTGTAACCGAATAAATGTTACCTGTCCAAAACTTGTAACTAGCGTATCGTTTTTGCGGTGTTTTGAGTTTGGATATTCCATGAAATGCGTTGACTTCGTAACTACATTCGCACCACGCCCCCAAACCACGCGACAATTGCATATTATTCTTTGCAGACTTAAAATGGAGCGTTGTTCGCAAACATATACTTTAGAAGAGACAATCAAAGAGATTTAAATAGTTGAAATACGAGGTGCTCCTGACGGGAGCATTTTGGACTGTATATAGCTGATGAAATCAATTTCAAATAAGGGTAAAGTAGCTATCGGCGGTTTCGTACACCGTTTCAAGCCCGCCATCTGGTATCTGACCATTATCGGGTTTATAAACTCAGCTGGTTTTTCACTGAGCCTTCCCTATATGGCTCTTTATCTGAATCAAGACCGCGGCCTTTCAATGACAATGGTCGGCATTATTATTTTGTCGACGGGTTTGCTTTCTGCGGTGGTACAACTGGCATCCGGAGCATTGTGCGACCGCCTGGGTCGGCGTCCGGTCCTTATCACCAGCATGGTAAGCGGAACAGTTTTATTTGGCTGTATGGCGCTGCTCATCGAAGCTACAGCACCGGTATGGGCCATTATCGTGGTATATACCGGAGTGCGCGGTGCCATAATGATGGCCAATCCGGCGATCCAGTCGATGATAGTGGACCAGTGTCCCAGGGACCGGTTGGTGGAAGCTAACGGGCTGGTGCGCATTGGTGCAAATCTGGGCTGGGCTTTTGGACCGGCGCTGGGCGGCATATTATTGGCTTCCCTGCACTTCTCCTGGCTTTTTGGCGTGGCTACTTTAATGCGCGGAATTGCGTTGCTTTTTGCTGTCGTTACCGTAAGAGAATCCTTTGTGGGTTGCCAGGAACATATGACACTGCGCAGTATTTTCCAGGCCGGACAGGATCGCAGCTTTTTAAATTTTACAATGCTTTGCCTGCTTTTGTTTGTCGCAATGGGACAAATGAGCACAACGCTGTCTGTGTATACCGTCGAACGCGCCGGATTTTCTAACGCCATGTACGGCAGTTTGCTGACATTGAATGGATTGATGGTGGTGGCATTGCAGTATCCTGTGACGCGGGTACTTCAGCGTGTCACTAAAAGAATGGCGCTGATCATGGGAAGCTGCATGTATGCTGTGGGTTATTTCGCCATGAGCTTGGTGGGCCCCTATCCCGTAGCGCTTGCGGCTATGGCTATAGTGACGCTGGGCGAAATAACCATAGCCCCGACGACGCTTGCGGTAGTGGGGGAAATGTCGCCTGCTACATGGCGCGGGCGTTATATGGGGTTCTATGGCCTCAGCGAGACTATCGGGATATCCACCGGACCCTTGCTGGGAGGGATATTACTGGACGGTTTCCCGACCGGGCGCGCGTCTATCTGGGGGGTTATATGTGCGGTGGCTCTCGTCGCGGCTGTCGGCTTTGCATTCTGGAATCCCTACAAAAGATTCAGCAAGCGAGTGGGGTAATTCAGGCTGGCAGGAAACTTCCTTCAGGGAATATCATTTCGCAATTTATGGTGAATACTGGCATCTTTAGATGAAACATATTTTAAACCGCGAGTGTTTACAGCAGAATTAAAAACAGCCAGTAGACCAGCACGTTTATAATCGTCAGGGGCAGCCCTATTCTGAAAAATTCCCAGAATGCTATGGTTTCGTCCGACCTGTTTTCGCAGCTTTGAATGATGATTACGTTGCTGGCCGCTCCTAAAATCGTCAGATTTCCGGCGATGGTACTGCCGGCCGCAAGCGCCATCAATGTAGCAGTGGATGTTCCCAGGTTGTCCAGTACAGGTAGATACAGGGCAACCATCGGCACGTTGGAGATGAACTGGCTGAGAATGACGCTGACAGCGAGGACCACCCCCTGATCGGATAGATCGAGATGCATATGGTCAAGCATGGATTGGAATATTCCGGAACCCCAAACGCTTGCCATAAGGATAAACATAGCCGCGAAAAATACCAGCGTGGACCAGTCTAGTTGCCTGACTATCTTAAATCTGCTGCGGCTTCCAAGCAGCACGGGGAGTGCGGCTAACAGCGCGATATAGGTGAGGCGGAAATCAAACTGTGGAGCAATGAATACCAGCGCGATTTTAGCTAGAATAAGAATTACCAGAAGAACAAGCGAAATCTGGCAAAGGACAGCCTGACTTTTGTCTTTGATCTGGTCTTCGTCTGAGGCAAGAACAGGAGTTTTGAAATACCCGGGGTAACGCAGCTTTAGCAAAAAATATATTACTGCCAAGTTGATAAACGTAGGTATGCCCAGATAACGTATAAAAGTCAGGAAGGGATTGCTGATTCCCCCGTTAAGGGCGATAAGCAGGTTTTGAGGATTGCCAATGGGACTGAGAACGCTGCCGGTGGTGACGCCGAAGGCCAGAGCCAGCAAAAGAGGACCGGCGGCCAACTTGTTACCGCGAGTTAATAACAGCAACACAGGTGTACCCACGATAGCCATTGTATCGTTCATCAGAAAAGCTGCCAACAGGCCTGAACCGAAGAGGATGAGTAAAACCAAACTGTCGACCGATTTGCCAAGGCGGAAGAATATTTGCGAAATATGCGCCAGGTAACCGCTTTGTTCGAGCGCCTGTCCAAGCGCGAACATGCCAAATAGAAAACCGATTACATCCAGATTGACTGCTTTGAGTGCCGCCGAAGGACTAATCTGCCCCGTGAGCAAAACTGCTAATGCTCCCATGAGCATCACCTGCCAGATGTAGAAACGAAACCGCCCGATGCGTCTGAACGCTATTAGCAGAAAAACCAATACGAGAACGATTAACGAAATCATGTCAGACCTTAACAAAAATAATATGACTCAAATACTAAGAAAAGGCATGGTGACGTAGCTGCGTAATATTAGTTATACCGGGAGAACTTTGTCAAAACAAATAATTCGCTGGTTACACGGACCGGTTGCGGGTCATCTAACGCTTGTTAAGCTATAATGGTACTTATGATTGAAGCGTATCTGGATATAGAAACCACGGGCTTGTCGCCCGAATCGTCCAAAATCACTGTCATCGGGATACACCTTGTGGAAGACACAAATGAGCGTTTTGTGCAGCTGGTCGGCAACGACATAACCTCCGAAAGCTTGCTTCAGGCGCTCGAAGGGGTCGAGACTATTCATACTTACAACGGCAGCCGCTTCGATTTACCATTTATTCAGACAGCACTGGGGGTCGACCTCACCATGGACCATATTCACTGCGACCTGATGTACGATTGTTGGCAGAATAATCTGTATGGCGGTTTGAAGCGTGTGGAACAGAAATTAGGCATTCCGCGCAAACTCACCGAGATTAATGGACTCGAGGCGGTCAGGCTTTGGTGGCGCTACGAAAACGATTATGACGAAAGTGCTCTCAAAACGCTGTGTGAATACAACCGCGAAGACGTGGTAAATTTGAAAGTGCTTAAGGAAAAGGTTGCTGGAGGCAACAAAACGCTACAAAGGGCACCTTGCTCGAGCAATCCACAAAGACAACAGAAGATCGATTCGTACGGCGCGGCATTCGAGAATGTGGCACACACACTGGCACTGTTACCCAAAAAAATGTGGTGTTACAAGCCTTCTTCTTCGGAGTGGAGTGTGCATGAAATTGTTATTCATCTGGCGGATGCGGAGGCTAATGGCTACGTTCGTTTCCGGCGTTTCATAGCCGAACCTGGCAGTAAAGTGATGGCTTACGACCAGGAACACTGGGCTAACAAACTGGACTATCATGATCAAAATATTGAGGTGTCTTTGCAACTGTTCAAATACCTCAGGGCTGCGACACACGCCATTTTGAAACGAATGACAGACGAGGTATGGACCAATACGGTCGAACATTCCGAGAATGGAATAATGACGCTAAATGATTGGCTGGAGACATACGATAACCATGTAACAGACCATGTTGCTCAAATGAAGAATAACTTCAGGCTATGGAGGAAGCAGGTTGGTTCGCGAACCAATACGTTATATTAAAGGCACCCGGATACACCGGTTGCGCCTGATGGCTTCACCAGTAGAAATATGTTTGCCAAATGTAAATACCTATTATAGAATGACCTCAGAATTGCAGCGGTGGGAGGCGTTACATGCCTGATAGTGATCTTGAAAAGGTAGTAAGCGGGAATGAATCGCTTAAAGATATCATGGCGAGAGCCAACAATATAGATTTGCAGTTGCAGGGCGCGGTGGAAGTGAGCGAGCGCATTATCCGCGAGGCCTTGGAAAAAGCCAGAGAAATAGGGAAAATGGCAAAAAAACTGGCTGAAACCTCCTCGAAAGCCGCCGATGACGCGGTAAGACAGGCGGATAAAGCGCTGCAGGCCATCGAAAACGATGCCGGTTATAATAACAAGGCATTCGAACAGGCAAAACTGAAGGCGGAAGAGGCAGCTACCAAAGGACGTCAGACGACTGAGGAATCGCAACGGGTTTTTGCAGAAATTAGCGCAAGGGCTGAAGAGAGCCTCAGGAAAAACGAAGAAATTATTCTGCAACTTGTGCGCGAATTTCAGGCCAAAAACAATTCTCTTGAAGCCAGTGTCGTTGGTATAAGGGAAAACGTCAAACAGGCTATCAAGCTTTCCAGGGATTCGATAAGTCAGGCTGAAAAGACAAGTTTGGAAGCCAGTGACATGTCGAATGAATGCTTGCGTCTATCGCGGGAAGCGGTGGCGAAAGCTGAAATTTCCGACCGGTCAGCCAGGCAGATGTCAGAAGAAGCTCTAAAAGCTTCCCAGGAAGCGGTAGCCCGCGTTGATGAAGTAGCCCGCTCGACAAAAGAAGTGACCGATTCTGCCACCCGGACAGCCAGAGAGCTGGCCCGGCAAGCAGAGAAACATTTTAAAGTCACCGAAGAGGCTGCCAAAGGATACGCCAGATCTTTTGAGCAGGCGATAGAAAGGGCTGACGAAGCCGGCAAGTGGGCCAGGGAATCTTCCGAAGATGCCATAAGAGCGTCGCAAGGGGCTATTGCCAGAGCCGAGGAAGCAGTCAAAGCCTCTAAACTCGCGAGGAGTGAAGCTGCGGGAAATGCCAGTGAAGCAGCGCAAAATGCCAGCCGGGTATCCAAGGAAACGGCAGATGTGGCCATCAAACAGGTAACTCAGGCAGTTGACCTGGCTATCCTGGAGTCTCATCAAGCCGTCGCCAGTACCGAACAGGTAAGGAGAGTGGCGGAACAGGCCTCAGCCCAGGCTGAGCGCACCGCGCAAGAAACCAAAGACTTTGCCAGCAACGCGCTTAATCAGGCAATGGAAGCGGTGGCCAGCGTTGAAAAGACGAGTGAGAGTATTCGCGGTGATCTGGCCAACTGGTCGAAGATGATGCAGAATAGGGTAGACAAGGCCGAGGCAGCCACCCGGGATGCCAGGCAAGCGACAGAGGGTACGGTAAAGTCCTCTCAGGAAGCCATAGCGAGAGCTGATGCTATGGTGCAGTCAGTCCGGCAGGCCGCCGACGAGGCAATTCTTGCCTCGCGCGAAGCGGCCGAGGCGTCCAAACGCGCCGCACAGGAAGCCGGTGAATTGTGGGTGCGTGTTTTTAGCGAGATGCTGAATAGCGCCGGTGAAGTTAACCTGAAAGCAAAACAGGTGACCAAGCAGACCGCTGAAAATATGAAAAACGCTGCTGCCGGGAAACTGCCTGCACCTTCCAAACCTCAGCGCAAACCCACTGAAGAAGAGAAGACCGTCACACAAAAATTTGAGCAGGCTATGAGTATGGAAGAGCCCGCAATAAGCGATAAACAGGTAGCCAAAGTGGCCAAAAAGAAGATGCAGGAACGCATGGATTCGCTGTCTAAAATGTACATAAAAGCCGAAACAACCCAACCCGTTGAATCTGAAGCCGACGATGACCATGTTATAGAAGAGGACTAGAGTATATATTAAGAAAAAAATGAAGCCCGCTCGAAAGCGGGCTTCATGCTAATAATGATGGACTTAGTTATAACAGGCTAGGAATGTCTTTAAAGGTTTCTCCGAGTCCCATCTGTTCGTACTCCACACCACTCTGGCGGCGTTTGGCGTGGTTGATATACTCTATAGTGCGGCTGAAATAGTCCATCACCTTGCGTGAGTTGACCAATTCGGAAAGGATGACGGTAACTTCGATATCCGAGCCCTGACCGCGCGGGTAATCACCAGTGCGGATGATGGCTTCGGTAGCCATAGATTTAAGAGTAGAGGACAGGTCATTAATGAGGTCCATGTTCATCTGGCCGGGCGCTGTTGTAAGCAAATATAGCGCCTTTTTAGCCTCCGTAGGGTTACACTTGACCGATAGGTCTCCCAGCGCTTCGTCCATCGCCTGGACGCCATGCTGAGTCTCAGAGCTTTTCTCGCGGAAATCCACTAGTTTGTTGACTTCGAATCTGGGCGTGCGGGCTTTGCCATAACCGATGACTGTCCAGCCGGAAAGAGTCTGAATGATATCTCCGGCGTCCATTACCTTGGAGCCAATAAATTTTGAGTTGGTTTCTTCGCCGGCACACAGTAAATTGTAGAACGGCTTGACTACCATGCGGTTGATCTTAGATCGGAAGAGCGTCGTGTAGGGAAAGAGTGTTCAGAGCCGTGTTGATGTGGTGGGTGGCGGTGATACTAC
>CAZUXO010000135.1:0-3268 GCA_964624325.1 uncultured Dehalococcoidales bacterium | reverse complement strand
CCACAAGGTGGGTATAGTCGCCTTCCTCGACGAACTCGACCCGATAGCGGCAGATATTGGCGCCGTTAACACCATAGTAAACAACGAAGGTAGACTCAAGGGATACAATACCGATGCCATCGGCTTTTTGCGGTCGTTAATTGCTGGCGGCTTCGACCCTAATCGCAAAAAGGTTATTTTGCTGGGAGCTGGCGGTGCCGCGCGTGCAATCGGCTTTGCCCTGGCACAGAGCGGGGCGCATATCACCGTCCTTAACCGCAAGATCGAAATTGATCAAGCCGTCCTTCTGGCGCAAAACCTGAGCCATGTGACTAAATCAAAGGTTAGTGCATTCGCCCTTGACGCCGCCAACCTTAAGGCCTCACTTGTGGGAGCTGACTTACTGGTTAACGCCACCAGCGTCGGTATGTCGCCCGGTTCCGGGGACACCCCGGTACCTGCTCGCTTTCTCCAGCCAGGGCTGAGCGTGTTTGACGTCGTTTACACACCACTTGAAACCAGGCTGCTCCGTGAAGCTAGAGCCAGGGGTTGCAGGGTTATCAGCGGACTGGAGATGCTGGTGCAGCAGGGAGCGCTGTCATTTGAGCTTTGGACTGGAGAAAAAGCCCCACTGGACGTGATGAGGAACGCTGCACTGGCCGCACTCAACTCAAATGAGGATGAAAAACCTGCTGTTGCCAACACAGAACCCAAGAAGAAAACAAGCGTAGCACTTATCGGATTCATGGGTGCCGGCAAGTCATCTGTAGGCCGAGCGCTGGCTAAAAAGATGGGAAAAGTGTTTGTTGACGTGGATAGGCTTATCGAGAAAAAGGCCGGCAAAAGTATCAATCGAATTTTCGCAGAAGACGGTGAGCCTGCTTTCCGTGAACTGGAGAAAAGCGCCACATTCGAGGCAGCCAGCAAAGGTGGGCAGGTAATCGCCTGTGGCGGTGGTGTAGTGTTAAACATGAAGAATACGGAGGTTTTGAAAAAAACATCGGTGGTGATATACCTCGAGGATTCAGAAGAAGCCATACGTAAACGCATATCCTCGGGCAGAAACAAGCGGCCACTGCTAGCGGGGAAGAATGGACCAGGTGCAATCGAAAAGCTGATAGCTAATCGCCATCCGCTGTACGAGCAAGCTGCCGATATCACCCTGGAAACATCCAAACTTGGCATCGACGCTGCCGTTTGCAAAATCATTGAGAAACTGGGAGATTATGAAAGTTTCTGTTTTTAAAAGCCAGGTGAAAGGCATTCTGGACGCCCCTTCCTCCAAGAGCTATACCATCCGTGCTTTGATGTGTGCCGCACTCTCGGCCGGCCAGAGCTACGTTCGGCGCGCCTTGTCATCAGACGATACTCTGGCTGCCTCAGACGTTTTGCAGAAAATCGGTGTCGACGTCCGACACAGCGCTTATGGTTGGCGCGTCAGCGGTGGCAAACTGAAAACACCGGATTCTGACCTATTCTGCCGCGATTCCGCCGCCACCTTCCGATTCATGATCGCACTATCAGCTTTGGTGCCGGGGACTGTCCGGCTGGTGCCGGGCACAGGACTGGGGAAGCGCCCTGTGCTGCCCCTCCTCGATGCAATGACCCAACTGGGAGTAAAATGCCATCTGGATGGCCCTGTGGCAGTAGTTGAGGGCGGTGAGTTTGCCGGCGGCACGGTGAAGTTACCGGGAGACATCAGTTCACAGTTTATCTCTGCCCTGTTGTTAGCGGCCCCTTTGACTCAACAGGGAATGCACATAGAGCTTACCACTCCTCCTACTTCTAAACCCTACCTGGATATGACCGTTGGATGCCTCAAGAAGTTTGGCATACGCGTCAACGCTGCAACCGACATGGAGGATTTCAAAGTTGCCAGACAGGATTTTCGCGCCACTGATTACACCGTAGAGGGTGACTGGTCACAGGCATCCTACCTTCTGGCGTTGGGTGCACTCTCCGGGGAAGTTGTAGTCACCAACCTCAACGCCGAAAGTCTGCAGGGGGACCGCGTAATGCTCAATCTGCTACAAAAGATGGGGGCACGCCTTTCTGTACGACGCAGCTCTGTCATGGTGCAAAAGTCCTATATGCACGGAATCACTGCAGACCTGACCGACTGCATCGATCTGCTACCCACTCTGGCGGTTCTGGCGGCAGCAGCCGAGGGAGAAAGCCATTTCAGTGGTATCCAGAACGCACGGCTGAAGGAGTCCAACCGCGTTGAGGCTATAACACTCGAACTCCAAAAAATGGGCATCCGTGTTAGGGAAGAGGAAAACAGTATCAGCATTATGGGGGGTCGTCTCAATGGAGCAGTGATCGACAGCCACGGCGACCACCGTCTGGCGATGGCTTTCGGCGTGTTGGGTACGACCGTGGGTGGTACCACGATTCTCGGGGCTGAAAGCGTGGACAAGACGTATCCCGAATTCTGGAAGGCGCTGACCACGCTCGGCGCCAGGGTGGAAAAAGATGTCAAACAGCCTGGGTAAACTCTTCACGATAACCAGCTACGGTGAAAGCCACGGCGAATGTGTAGGCGTCGTCATAGACGGCTGCCCGGCTGGTTTGGTTCTATCCGAAGCCGATATACAGCCTGATCTGGACAGGCGAAAACCCGGTACAAGCCCCGTATCATCATCCCGCCAGGAGGAAGACCGTGCTGTCATCCTATCCGGTGTGTTTAACGGCAAGACAACGGGCGCACCTCTTTGTCTAGCCGTTTGGAACCGCGATAAAGACTCCGGTTCCTACGATAAAACCCGCTTATTACCCCGACCGGGACACTCCGATTATACTGCTTATGTCAAATATGGCGGGTACGCTGACTACCGCGGTGGTGGGCGCTTTTCCGGACGCGTAACCGCCGGAATGGTCATGGCCGGGGCGGTGGCTAAAAAGCTGCTCTCGGTTTTGCATATCGAAATACTGGCGCATACTACGGAAATAGGAGGCATCAAAGCCATTGCCCGTGATTACGACGAAATACGCAAAAATGCCTCCTCAAATACTGTACACTGCTCCAACCCTCAGACGGCGGAGGTAATGGAGCTTGCCATCCAGAAGGCGCAGCAGACAGGAGACAGCTTGGGTGGGATTATCGAAGTAATCGCTCTGGGTTTACCCGCCGGTTTGGGTGAACCTGTTTTCGATACCCTAGAGGGGGATCTCTCCAAAGCCTTCTTCGCGATCCAGGCCGTGAAAGGAGTAGAGTTCGGTGCCGGATGTTCGGGGTCGCACCTAAAAGGGTCGGAGAACAACTACCCCTTTACCGTAAGAGAAGGCC
>CAZUXO010000134.1:0-2965 GCA_964624325.1 uncultured Dehalococcoidales bacterium | reverse complement strand
ATATCGTCAAACAGGACGCATTCCTGGATGCCATTATGCCGGTGCTTTTTGACAAGAGCGATAAGGCGATGGAGATCAACGGCAAGAAATACGTGTCGATGGATTCTGCCATCGGGTACGTGATCCACAATCTGAACACCTTTTACAGCACAGATCCGCGACTTGAGACGTTAAGGGCGGCTTACGGCAAACAGCTCCTTTATTACATGGAATATGACCGGGATATTTTCGCGCCCAAAAAGAAGGCCGAAGACCAGTTTCTACAGATATCTGAATAAAGCGGTAAATAAAAAGAGGGGCGTGAAACATGTTTCACGCCCCTCTTTTTATTCGGACAAGCTTCAATCGCTATTTAGCGCAAGCACTTTTACTAATCCCAGTTCGAAATAGCATTGCAAGCAGATTGAACCAGTTTAGCACTATTTACAGTATATGTGCAGTTAAGATTGCTCGATAAGTAGGGTGCAAGGGCACCGCCCGAACCAGAAAAAGGACCGGCGGGTGCAACTCCATTGGCAGCATACGTGGCGGCACCCCACGCCGTAGTGGCGATTGACAGTTCCGTACTCTTAGCCTGTGTCTTTCCTGCGCCCATAAATTGAGTCACATTGAGAATTACAACAGCGGCCAATGTGCCCAGGATGGCGATGACAACCAGTAACTCGATCAAGGTGAAACCTTTATTACCGTTCTTGAAAAACTTTTTCATATTATTATCCTCCTTATTCTATTGTCTGCCCGGACCGACCCAACACGGGCTTTTTTATTTATATATTAGTTATAGACTATTTTTGTCTCAAGGTCAATAGCCTTATGGTAATCTCCCGGCAGTACTTAAGTACCGCTCTTGCATTTCAACTATCGCATGTTATATCTTAGCAAGGAAAATGTACGTGACCAAAGTCACACGGGCAGTGGCCTGAATGCAATTCGATAATAATCTGACCAAAACTACCGGGCCTGGAAGGCTGGACGTAGCACTGGAGGTCACCTGGCTGCTGCTCATATTTTTACTGCCACTCTATGTTAACCCGCTTGGACACCAGCCGTTTGATTTTGCAAAGGCTTTGCTGCTGCAATCAGGGGTCTGCCTTATGATAGGGCTGTATTTAGCCCGCTGGTTTCTTGCAGGCAGCGATAGGGCACACGTCAATGTATTGTCAACGCTCAGGCGGTCACCACTGCGGACCGTGGTCATCGTATTCGGCCTTTTATGGACGATTTCGACCGCATTATCCATAATGCCCGAGGCCAGTTTCTGGGGCAGCCTTGCGCGTAAAAACGGCCTGTCCACTATTTTAGCCTGGATCGTGTTTTTCCTTATAGTGGCACAATGTGTGCGCAGGTGGCCGCAGATTTACAGGGCGCTCGCCACACTGATTGTTTCAACCGGCATGGTATCGTTATTCGGAATACTGGGGTTTGCCGACCCCCTGTTGTTTGGCTGGCTCTCAACTAACGGCAGGGTGTTCGCAACTGATGGCAACCCGCTCTCATTGAGTGGGTTCATATCCATGGTGCTTCCGGTCAACCTGGCGCTGATTATGATGGCATGGTATGGAACTGGTTCGGCGAGAATAAAGGCGCTTAAAGTTTCCGGACTGTTGCTGGTATTCGTACTGCAGATGATCTGCCTCTATCTTGCGCAGTATTCTATTACCATACTGCTTTTCCTACCCGGCACGTTCATTTTCTTCCTGCTCTTGGGTATCTGCTTAAAAAGAAAGGCCACCATAGCTATGAGCGCAGCGGTGCTTGGACTGCTCCTGATATCGGCCGTGATTATAGTCGGACAGACGCTGATGCCGCGTACGACTGATACGGCTGTCGGCCCGGCCGATATGGATACAACTGTGGCTCCGATTGCCCCGGATACGTCCGTGGCGGGCCGGACCGGCCTGAGGACGCTTGGCTTGAGAGCAAAAATATGGGAGCAAGCAATCAAGGTTGTCATAGATTCCCCTGAAGTGCCGATGTATCAAAATAACCTGCATTTTTTACGGCGGTGGGTGGGTTACGGCCCGGAAATGTTGTTGATAGCGTATCAGTCACGCTATCCACCTTCCACGAAGAGTGATGACACCCATCACTCCTTATTGACCGACCAGCCGGAAAATCATTACCTTTACTTAGCCGTTACCATCGGTCTGCTTGGGCTGGCGGCATTCCTGGCGGTTGTTCTAGTATTTTTCTACCAGGGACTTAGATTGCTGCGTAAATCCAGGCAAAAGGATGTGATTTATTTAACCTGCGCCTTTATTGCCGGTATTGCGCAGTACTGCGTTCACATTTTGTTTAACCCGACCGCTATTCTACCGGAATTCATGTTCTGGTTGATCTTAGCTTTAACGCTTGCCATTGTCAGGATCGAAATGGCAGGGGATGATGAACCCTCTGTGCCGGCCGACGCCGACCGGGCGCTAACAGTTAGAACGGAAAAGGCCGGCAACGGAAGGCTCAGAAAAGCTATTGCCGCACTGATGGTGATCGTATTCATAGCGGTGGGGTTCAACCTGACTTTCAGGCCCGCACTGGCCGACATGAAATTGAACAGTGCGCTGCGTACATGGTCGAGCAGTGCAGGGCAGACTCTGGCAGCGCTGGCTGAAGCAGCCAGGGTAGAGCCCCCTGAAGCGGTTTACTACGGCTACATCGGGGCATACGCATTTAAGCTGGCTATTGCTTCAGATAATGCTACAGAAAGATCCGGCCTGTTGTCCCTGAGCACTACAGCCTATGAGGCTGCCGGAACATGTGAACCATACTTAGCATACTGGAGCTATACCATGGGTGACCTCTATACATACTCGGCCGGCCACACCGACCCCGGAAAATGGGCCGACGCACTAAGCAATTACCGGCGCGCGGATATTCTTCTTCCGGACGATGCGGTGATACTGAATAAATGGGCGTTTGCCCTCATGTTGAGCGGGGATTACGCAGAGGCAGGACGCAAGCTGTCTCA
>CAZUXO010000133.1:0-2846 GCA_964624325.1 uncultured Dehalococcoidales bacterium | reverse complement strand
TGCGTCCTTAAAACCTGTGACCCTTATCCTGTTACTGGTGAAAACCAGTCGCCGATTACGGGCAAATCTGTGGGGAAGCCGAAGGGGCCCTTCAGCACGTCATCAAGAAGTGTTGTGACGTTCCAGCGGCCGTCATTGTTGTAATCCAGGTACCACTTGCCTGCATTGGCTCCAACTGTGCGGAAGACGCCTATCTCAGTGACATTATCAGCGTTCCACTTTCCAGTGACCGGTACGTCAGTGCTGAAGCCGAAGGGGCCCTTCAGTATGTCCCCTGTAGCCGGCGGGTTCCAGATACCGTTATTATTGGCATCCAGGTACCAATAGCTGGTGGAGGGACGGAACACGCCAATCTCAGTTTTATTATCAGCGAGGTTCCACTTTCCAGTGACCGGTATGTCACCGCTGAGGCCAAAGGGACCTTTCGTCTGTGCTGCCGTAAAGTTACAAGAGGCACCGTTACAAGTTCCAGTGTAATCCAAGTACCACACGTTGGTGCTGGGACGGAAGACGCCTACCTCAGTGACATTATCACCGTTCCAGTCTCCCACGACAGGTAAGTCACCGCTGGCGCCGAAGGTACCCTTATAGCTCGTGCCCAAGGTCCATTGCTGGAGGGAGGGCCTGTAGTAACCTTGACCGAGGACACTATCCTCTCCAGCAGTAGCCGTCCAGCGACCGCTGACGGGGATGTCTGTGGCGGAGCCGTAGGGGTTAAGCAGCGCGTCTACTGGTGATACCAAGGGCAGCCTCCAGCGGCCATCGCCGCTGGTATCCAGGTACCACTTGGTTGCATTGACTCCCTCCGTGCGGAAGACGCCTATTTGCTGCTGCATAATTCCAATTGTGAAAGCAAAGGCTTTTGAATCACTGTAACCCAGCCCATCGGTCACTCTCGGCGTATAGGTACTACTATACACCGCCGTTGGCGTGCCTGAGATGACGCCCGTACTACTGTTCAGGCTTAGCCCGGCGGGTAGCAAAGTAGCAGTACCATTGTCCCATGCATAGGTCCCGTCGCCACCCGTCTTGCCCAGGGTCTGTGTGTAAAACTGGCCGACAACACCGTTTGGCAGTGAAGTCGTGGTTATGTTGCACGAGGGCCAAATCCTCAGTTGGAAAGTCTCTGAAACATTTGCCGAATCTGAAGCTGTTACCTTGGCAGTGAAGTCGTGTTTGGTTGTTATGTTATCTGCAGGTACAGGGGTGCCTGAGATGACACCACCAGCCGAAATGGTAAGCAGTGGCAGGGCGCTGCTGGTCTTTAACCAGGTGTAGCCTCCGGAGCCGCCAGCGGCCACAAGAGTCTTTGTATAAGGCCGGAGGGCCTCCCCATCGGGAATTGAGAGAGTGGTGATTCTAAGATCAGTGGAACCGACTGCGAGGTCGAACCACTTGTATGTTGCCTGGACGCCGTCATC
The DNA here is from genome assembly GCA_964624325.1 of uncultured Dehalococcoidales bacterium. Classification (GTDB taxonomy): domain Bacteria; phylum Chloroflexota; class Dehalococcoidia; order Dehalococcoidales; family UBA1222; genus SURF-27. The sequence goes on along the minus strand of CAZUXO010000133.1, from coordinate 1,425 downwards.
TACCATCACGCCAAGCGTCCAATAACCAGCCGCGTTGGGAGTACCCCAAGAGGCGGTGGCAGAGGGTCCGGTAGTAAGCCCCTTTGGAGTGGCTAAGCTGATGTCGCTGAGGGTGCCATCATAGTATGCCCAATTCCTTACTTCGGTGCCGCCCGAGGCAGCAAGGAGAGGGTAAAGTGTTGAATACAGAACTCCGGTACTGGCGTTAGGCAGTGAAGCAGTCGTGATCGCGAGCAGCTCGCCCGACGGCGGCGTACCTAAGTATGCCTGAGACAGCCACGGATCGAAGGCTATATTGCCTAAAGCAAGAGGGCTTGCAGGAGTAATGTTGTCGCCATATGTAACCCCACCAAGTATGGGGTCAATACGGCTTGGGCCCTTAGGATTGTTCCAGAAGTTGTGAATGGCGGTCACGTTTTCAGTAGTGGAGAGGTTCAACAGACCGCTGAAAGTATTGCCGATGAAGTCGTTATACCGAATTATAAAGCCGCCGGCGTCCACCGCGTCGTCATTGCCAATAACAAGGCCGCTCAAATTAGCCGATAACTCGTTCTCTTCAACCGTCACCCTTTGCGTAGTTTTTGTATCTACAGCAGTACCCAGCTTGATGCCTGCAACGCTGCACAAGCTTATAGGGTTGCTTCTAATAGTTATGTTATCGTTGCCTATTATTGCTCCGTTACCCTCAATATTTACACCGTAGCCATACCGGCTGATGGTGTTCCCGTTGATGGTATCAGATCCTACAACACCGCTGACGCCATTTAACACTATAGCAGAACCAGTACAAGGGCCACCATAGAAATAATTTCCGGAAATCGTCACGCCAACCACGTCGATCCCCGAAGTACTATTGTCAGACGCATCTGCGTAGAAGGTATTCCCGCTGATGGACAAATTGGTGACGTTTTCAGCCAATATGCCCACCGCTGCTGTGCCGACTGTGCTGATGCTGTTATCAGCGATCGTAACACCAAGAGCTGGTACACCTAGCAGTCCAATGACTGTGGGGGTCGCACTGGCGTGCGGAAGGATGGTAAAGCCAACGCCCGGGCCGCCTATGTTAGAGCCGGCGCCCCCAGCCGATATGGCTATGCCCGTGCCGCCAGTCAATTGAATGGTTACTTGTGTAGGACCGCCAACTGACGAGAGGTGGACGTGCTTGCCGATGGTCAGGTTCTCGCTATAGACGCCACCATACACGACGCTGTTGTCACCGTCAGCGGCCGCAGTAATGGCGGCCGATATGGTGGGATAGCTCTTGCCCGGGCCTACTGTCAGCGTGGCCGCCGAGGCAGGTTGCGGGGTGACTGCCACGACTCCAGCAGACATGAGCACCGCCGCTATCATTATGATTGAAACCAAATTCCTTATGTTATACAACCATTTTCTCCTTAAATTAATTATTTTTAATTCCGCTACTTG
>CAZUXO010000132.1:0-5016 GCA_964624325.1 uncultured Dehalococcoidales bacterium | reverse complement strand
GAGACTTCTGTCAGGATAAAGTAAGAATGTTCAAATCTCAAAAAGTAGGCGCAATAATCGTGGCCGCGGGGCGCGGGGAGCGCATGGGCGGCATCGACAAGATTTTCGCCCCACTGGGGGGAGCTTCTGTGTTGGAGCGCGTGGCTGCAGTTTTCGACGCTTCCCCATATATTGACAAATTCGTAATCGTGCTCAAACAAGACAACGTAGCTCGCGGCCAACGTCTGCTCGCCAACATAAACTTGTCCAAGCTGGTCAAGGTCGTTCCTGGCGGTTTACGGCGTCAGGATTCGGTTGAATCCGGGCTGAATCACCTGCCTCCCTGCAAGTGGGTGATCATCCACGACGGGGCCCGCCCTCTCGCAAGAGGAGACCTAATCACCGCCGGAATTGAAACTGCCCAGGAGACCGGTGCGGCAGCTGCGGCTGTGCCGGTGACGGACACCATCAAGCTGGTGGATGAAGGTGGTTATGTCAAGGAAACACTGCCTCGCTCGCAGCTCTGGGCCGTACAGACCCCGCAGGTTTTCCGTTTAGACCTATTAAAAGAGGCCTATCGCAACGCTACCGGTGACGTCACCGACGACGCTTCGCTGGTGGAAGCTGCCGGGTGCAGTGTCAAACTCTACATGGGAGCTTACGACAACATCAAGCTGACCACAAAGGCCGACCTGGTGCTGGCCGAAGCCCTGTGGCAACGAAGGGGGATCTGACATGCGAATCGGTCAAGGTTACGATGTCCACCGCCTGGCCCCAGGCTTACCCCTGGTTTTGGGCGGCATAGAGATACCTCACCATCAGGGTCTTGTCGGCTGGAGTGACGCCGATGTGCTCACCCATGCTGTCATGGACGCAATATTGGGAGCGGCGGCACTGGGCGACATAGGCAAGCACTTCCCACCGGGTGATCTGCAATATAAAGGAATCTCGAGCCTGGTCCTGCTCGGTAAAGTAGGACAGATGCTCAAACAGACGGGATACAAAATAGGCAATGTGGATGCCACCATCGTGGCAGAACAACCCAAATTAGCACCTTACATCGATGCCATGCGATCCACCCTGGCCAAGGCCTTGAACTGTCCAGCAGAAGACATTGGCATTCAGGCAACCACCTCAGAAAAGCTGGGCTTCGTAGGTCGCGAAGAAGGCATGGTGGCCTGGGCGATAGCAGCGATAGAGAAAGCCTAGGCTATATCTCTCTGGGTATACCCCTTCCCAAAGAACAGGAATACCCCCCGGCTTTTTTATTCTCCCCAATTGTAGTGTAAACAGCTTTGTATCCCGATTAACAATTTTTTTGGGAAACAAATACCAAATTTCAGGCAGACCTCGTGCGTAAAATAGTATGAATTGAAAACAATTCCCCAGGCGTGGAAACAATTCTCAAATCGCACATTTCAGGGTAAATATCCAAACAATCGTTTTTCTACCTTTGCCGGCCAACGTTCTTTGCTTAACTTTATCCTGTTATTATAGCACAGGTGTTTTGGTTATAAAAGGAAATTTTTTCACTTTCCACCCCAGCGAAATGTACCATCCCTATGGCGATGCAGGGACGAGGCATACTCCCCTCTGAGTACTTCTATCCGTGATTGGATGCGACAGAGGTGGGGCAGGGACTGAGTCTTTCGAACGATAAAGGGCTATCCTCGATGTGACAATCGCCTTTTCCTGCCTACTCCTGTTATAATATTCAACAATGAAAATCACGAGCACCCTTTCGGGCCAAAAAGAAGAATTCACCCCGCAGGGGGAGGAAGTCAAGATGTACGTCTGCGGCATAACACCGCAGTCTGAGGCGCATATCGGCCACGCCATGAGCTACATCAACTTCGACGTAATTCGCCGTTACCTCAAGTTCCGCGGATACAAAGTTAAAAGCGTCCAGAACTTTACAGACATAGACGATAAAATTATCAACAAGGCCGCTGCGCTGGGTGTGAGCATCTCCGAGCTGGCCGAAAAAAACATGGCCGAGTTCATGCTGGACATGGACGCCCTCAATATCAACCGAATGGACATGTACCCCCGCGCCACCCAGGAAATACCCAAGATAATCGAGATGATCCAAGGGCTGGTGGAAAAAGGGTTGGCGTACCCGGCAGAGGGTAGCGTCTATTTCCGAGTCACCAAACTGGATGACTACGGCAAGCTGGCACACCGTACTCTCGACCAGATGCTGGCAGGAGCACGTATCGAACCGGGTGATGAAAAAGAAAATCCCATGGACTTCGTCGTCTGGAAGGCGGCCAAGCCGGGTGAACCATCTTGGGACAGCCCATGGGGCACAGGCAGACCGGGCTGGCATATAGAGTGCAGTGCCATGGCTCTTAAATATTTGGGGGAGACGCTGGATATACACGGGGGCGGCCAGGACCTCATCTTTCCGCACCATGAAAACGAGATAGCCCAATCGGAAAGTTTTACGGGCACGAAACCCTTCGTAAAATACTGGATGCACAACGGACTACTCCGACTTGGCGAAGAGAAAATGAGCAAAAGCCTGGGTAACATCATCAGCGTCAAACAGGCCCTTTCCAAATACTCCAGCGACGCCATCCGCATCTTCGTGCTGGGTTCGCACTACCGTAACCCTCTGACGTTCACACCAGATGCTCTTGAAGCAGCAGGAAAAGGCGCCGACAGGCTTCGTCAGTCCCTGGAGTCGAGCACATCTGGTGGTAAAAGCGGGGGGTTCGACCCCGTATCTTATCGCCAGAAATTCATCGAAGCAATGGACGATGACTTCAACACGCCCCAAGCATTGGCAGTACTCTTCGATATGACACGAGAATTCAACCGCCTGCGTGACGAGGGTTATGATATTTACTCCGGGCAGGAGTTGCTCAAAGAACTGGGCGGGGTTCTGGGATTGACACTAAAAACGGCGGAAAGGTCGCTAAGGGATGCCGAGCCATTCATCCAGCTACTTTTGGATACACGCAAAGACCTCAGACAAGCCAAACAGTACCAATTAGCTGATAACATCCGCAAGCAACTCGAAACCATGGGTGTGATTATCGAGGACACCGCCAATGGCGCGGTCTGGAAAAGCAGGCGCTAACTATTTTTTAACAGGCTTGAGAAATAAACCCAGAAGCGCACCGGCTATAATAAAGCCAGCTCCCACGCCCACGGCGTTCCACATAACACTGCTGACCAGCGTTGACTGGTTGAGCGTAAATGACACAGTTTTCTGGTGGAGAAACCCCCACAGAAGCAGAAGACTCCCCGCTCCCACCAGAAAAACAATAATCAATTCCTTAAGGGCTTTAGTCATTTGTGCTTCCCTCCTTCTTAGGATGGTAACTGAGAGTATAGGATATCGGAGAGCTTCTTTCAACTACCCGATCATTCCAAAATTATCGGGTTTAGATGCGTTCAACCTTGCAAGCCAAGTCAATTTGTGTTAAATTAAGCTTTGTCTTTTTGGGCCCGTAGCTCAGTTGGTAGAGCGTCTGACTGGCAGTCAGAAGGTAAGGGGTTCGAACCCCCTCGGGTCCACCAAACAGAACTTTACCACACGACGGAGTTAACCCCATCGTTAAGTTTCACGTGAATTTATTTCCTTTTCACACTTAAAACCCAGACTAGCACGTTGCCAAGTACTGGAGCCAGCGTGGAGATTCGAACTCCAGACCTGCTGTTTACAAGACAGCTGCTCTACCAACTGAGCTACGCTGGCGGCAAACTGAAGTATAGCAAATAAAGGCTGCTAGGATTCGGAACGTGCATAGCGCGTTTTATGTCATAGCAGTCTTGAATAGATTTACAGACGAGTTTGTGCGAAGCCTGGACCTTTTTTTCGCGACCATATTGACAACATTATGAACATTGTATTTTTGGTGGAGATTAGAGCGGATAATAGTCCGCTCCATTTCACGATTATAGATTCGTACCTAAAATTGGGCTTCGACTAAGGAACCTTTTAATCTTGCGTTCAGTGACATCTGTGGTACAATGGCGCTTATTTGGTTGCGTTTGTATCATCCGAAGAAAGGGTGAAACTCTCTTGGTAAGGTCTCTATCATGCCCTGATGAAAGGGTTTACCTCAAATCTCGGGAAAACAACAGGTAAAATTTAAAGGGGGACCGGTAAATGCGAAGATTATTTGCGATGCTTGGAGCAGTGCTAGCAATTGGGGCGCTGTTTGTAATATCGGTTCGACCGGTAGCTGCTTCAAATGGAGGGGCTGGAGGGGTGCCTCAAACTGCCACTGTAATCGCCACCAGCGTAACCCCTTCGATTTACGGGGCTTCAGTAACTTTCACCGCCACGGTCACCAGTGTCTACCCTGAGGATGGGATTCCTACCGGCACGGTGGATTTTTATGAAAGTCTTATCTCACTCAGCGGTCCGATTCCCGTCAACGGTTCAGGCGTTGCGACTTACACAATCTCCACACTAAGTGCAGGCACACATGACGTTATCTATGCTTACTTCACTGGATCGGGGGCCCAATTTGCTAAGGAGTATCAAGATAGTGCGTCTGACAGCATTACGCAGACAGTTAATCCGAAAGCTCTCACGGTTACCGCCTTAACCGCTGGCCTCGGCAAGACTTATGACGGCGGCACGTCTGTCCTTTCTACCGTGACTTTCTCCATTACCGGCGTCATATCCCCAGATGTGGTGACACCGGTCACCTATAGCGCTGCCTTCGACAACAAGAATTACGGCACCACCCACGTGGTCCACGTTACCAGCATCTCACTCACAGGTGCCGGTGCGGGCAACTATACCTGGAATGCCGCCTCGGATACCCCGGCTACAGTCACAATCTCTAAAAAGCTCTCACGCTTACCTTCTTCTCCTTTTTTGGTAACCTCGACAAGCCTTATGATGGCGGCACAACTGTCCTTTCGCCCGTTACTTACTCAACCACCGGTGTCATAGATCCCGATGTGGTGACCCCGGCCAACTATAGCGCCGCCTTTGACAACAAGAATTACGGCACCACCCACGTGGTCCACGTTACCGGCATCTCACTCACAGGCGCCGATGCGGGCAACTAT
>CAZUXO010000131.1:0-2987 GCA_964624325.1 uncultured Dehalococcoidales bacterium | reverse complement strand
CGGCAGGAGATTCTTGGGCACCTCAGGTATCGAAATGATACGAAACACCGAATTGAGACCGCTTATACCCACAAACACTCTGGTTTCGTTTATATTCTGAAGCTTGAAAAGCTGCCTGATGGCTTCGGCTACGCGATTCTCGTCCAGTATGACGCCTTCGCTCACCAGGCCGGCGTCTAGCATCAGGCTGGCCCATTTTTCAACCTTGTTGCCTTTGGTGACCAGCAGTTTGATCTCGGTATCTTCTATATAAAGGCTGACTCTTTTTTTTGCCATTTTAGTCTCCCTTGTAAGAATAAACAGTTACCGTGAGCTCTGCCGCAGGCATTTCGGCTGCTGTGACCTGAGCTGCCAGAACGGCATCTACGCTTGTATCGCTGACCAGCGCGTTGATTTTGTCATATACCAACGAATTTAATTTACCGATAATGATAGTTTTAATTTCGCCGGGCAAAGCTGAGTCGATTTTGTCTCCCAATGAGCTGGTTATCTCAGCGCCTAACTTGCCCAAGAATTGGGGTATTAAATCCTGCTGACCATTGACGATTAGCTGCCCAATATATTCACTATAAATTTGAGCAACGGTATCTATGAGAAGATCGGCTACGTTCTGTTCGATTGCATTGGCAATATCGGTCGCTAGTCTGTCCGCAACTCCGCTACCAAGCTCCACGGTGATAATTTCCCGTATCTGCTGAGTCATTTGTTCCACTGTCAGGCCACGCGATTGTTCCTCCAACAGTAATAGGATTGCCTGTTCAATGATGCCCACCCGCTGCTCAGCAGTCAGGTTGGCGCCTGCCTGTGCTACCAATTCCACCCTTATGGCCGCCTTCATCTTGTCCTTTACTGCCTGGCTGAGGGGCTGAGGTATGGTGAAGGTGACCGGTGTTAACGCTCCGGTTTGAAAGGCGCCGTTGGTGGCGACCTTATCCACAAAATCGAGGATGTTGCTGACCTTACCGGTAACTTCAATGGTAAACACGTTTGTGTAGAAAGTAAAAGCAGAAGTGCTGAGATCCCATTCCGCCGGTTCTGTAGCGACTAGCAGCTGCATCGTGAGGTTGGATGATTTGGCCAGTCCCATCAGTGTTTCGTTATATTCGATAGTCTGGGCAGAAGTCGGGAATTTGCTCTGAGTCTGCTTCAATGACAGACTAGCCTGTCCCAGTGCGGTCTGGAGCAGCGTTATTTTATCGTTCCACGCGGCCACATCTGCATCAGCCTGCGCCATCGGCGCGCTCAGGCCAGTTTTTGCTTTGTTTAATGCTGTTTGTAAGAGCCGCGCCGTATCAAGATTTTTCTGGGCCAGCTTATGGCCGTTGTTGGCGCTGTTGTACATCGACCCCAAAACTACAACAGCCACCAAAAAAAGGGTGAAAAATATAGTTATCCATGTTGACCTGGTAAACTTCATACAACGCTCCCGGTTACTTTAATGTGATGTCCCATGTTTTTATGCTCCAAAAAGTACCGCTTCCAACACCCGGCACATTTAGACTTGTGCCGGTTGGGTCAACCCATGTGAGAGAACCGTTCTGGTCATAGACAGTAGTGCTGCCGGCCACTGTTCCATAGAAATTACCGCCGGGTTGCAGGTAAGTCATCCCGATGACTGACATTATGAACAGATAGTCACCTGGCCCCGACGCGATACTCGGTTTAAATTCAACGTCGCCGAGAGCAATGATGGCGCCGCTCCCGCTTATGGTGGCCTTTGTGCCAATTCGCAAGGCATACGGCAGGCCGACAGTATTGCTATTGACATATATGGCTTGCCCATTCAGGTTCAGATTGAAATTTTGGCCGGTCATGCCTATCGTCGTGTTCCCGTTGATAAAAAGAGGGCCGGTCAACGTCAGTGTGGCGCCGGAAGCGCCGCTGTTTTCTATATCCAGTGCCCCGTTGCGATAGAAGGGACCTAAACTAGGAGTGTTATTCACATTGACATAATTACTGCTATACGGAGTGGTGTTCTTCACCTGCTGCCAGTAGAATTGATACAACTGGTCAGCTGTGGGCCATGAGCCGGTGTAGTTGGACGTAGCCGCATGGGAATCTCCCGCCGGGGGATTTACCGAACCCTGCCCCCCCTGAACTATGTATCCATTCTGGCTTGTAATGACCTGATTCATGATGCCGGTCAAATCACATGAAGAAACGTTAACGTAAGTAATTATCTTGGAATATGCTGCGGGTTGATTATCAAGATTAGTGTCATGGATTACATCTGGCCCCGCTAGAGACGTGATTCTGTATCCTCGCAGCCCATTAACCATATTTACATACTGAACAAAAGCGAATACTTTTTGGCTATTAAAGGGTAAAACGCCTGACGGAGGAAATTCAATGTATAATGCCGTGTTTGTAGGCAAATTGGAATATGGCGTAGTCTTCAACCACCATAACGCGCTTTGAATACCTGTGTCGGCGGCATAAATCTCATCCGTTCTCTGCTCAACCTTCTCCTGGACTTTGAAGCCGCTTGCGCCAACGGCCAAAGTGGCTGGAATAATCAAACCTCCTACAGCCAGTAGAATCAACAGAATGATTAGCACCTGGCCTTTTTGTTGGTGCAATATTTCTAACCTCTTCACGTCTTCATCCCCTTTAGCCAGCCATCTAGCTCAGCCTTGGCTTGAAATAGAACGCCGAGGATGAGCTTCTCGGCTGAAAGCCGCCGATGGTAGATGTGATGGTTGCTTTGTAATACACCGCTCCGTTGGGTTCAGTAATCCCTTGCAGAACAAAATCGCTGCTCGCTTTGATTCCCCCGGCTATCACCACAGGGGCGCCACTATTATCAGAACGTGTTAAATCGGTTCCGCTTAAAGCGTAACGTACTGTATGACTTCCCAAACCGTACGCGCTGTAATCCCAGACCAGAGTCATAACTTCGGTCACACCCGGGGTCGCCGGATCGTCGGCCGTTACCGTTTGCGCCTGCTGCCCGTCGCGGACAATCCATGCGCCGGCATTTTGCGCGT
>CAZUXO010000130.1:0-9992 GCA_964624325.1 uncultured Dehalococcoidales bacterium | reverse complement strand
ATTGGCGAAAATATATGCGTTATCGGGATGACGGGGTGTGCTGTCCCAGCCCGTCATAACTGTGCGCAGGCGCGTAAAGCCGGGCACCTCTTTTTGTGTGTATCTTAAAATCAGGTCTCTGTAATCGCTGACCACGCCTTTATATTTCGGATTCAGTTTTTTACCAGGCAGGTTGATTGGCGAGGCCATTTCATGTGGAGGGAATTCCACCGAGGCATCGAAGCCATACTTCGTGGGCGGATAGTATTCCCTGGCTAATTCGAATGATTCTACGAAAGCCAGGTATATTTCCCCTATGCCTTCTTTTCGGCAGGTTGTACGCCAGATCTCCTGTGTCCTGACTATATCGGGGAAAAGACCTATTCTATATACCAATAGAAGCGGTTTGCCATTTATACGTATATAGTTGGTATGCCGCATATAGCGCATGAGATCCTTTATTACCGCGCGGTCGTCTTCATCCGAGTGTTTCTGGCCTACGAGGACATGATCCGACTTACCATCCCATGTCCTGGTCCAGTTTTCATTTGCCCAGCACAGGCAAAAGGGCATATCGGGTTTACCTGTCTTGAGCATACGCTCTACGGGCATTTCAAGTAAACGCTTACCCGCAAACCAGTAGTAGTAGTAACAGAATCCGTATACGCTGTACCGCTTGGCCAGCTCGGCTTGCCTGACCATTACCTCCCCGTCCTGCAGGTCGTAATAACCCAGGTCTGAAGATATATGAGGCTGATCATGCCCGGCATAATTCGGTTTAGCTAGGGCAACTTTATTCCAATCGGTAAAGTCATTGCCCCACCACAGGTCATTTTCCGGTATGGAGTGGTACTGCGGCAGATAAAATGCGATCAGGCGGATTTTCTTAAGCTCATCGACTTCCTCCTGCCATCTCTCGGCAAATTTTTGGGTGTTACGCGTTATGCATTTTTGTTTAAATTCATCACCAAGAGTATTCGTAGTTATACTGAGATAATGAACTATCTCTGATTTTGGGTTATAAAGAATCCTTAGGCCTTTACTACGTAATTTGAAGCATAAGTCGGCATCTTCGCAATAGGCTGGCGCATGATCAGTATCAAACCCCCCAAGCTCTAAAAATATTTCGCGGTTAACTAACAGGCACACCCCCGAGCAATATTCCACCTCACGAATATAATTGTAGCGTTCCAGCGCAGGGTCAGCGAAAAGGCCTATCATATCTGCAGAAATATCCTGCCTTATGTATATCCCTGCCTCCTGCAGCCGGCCATCCGGGTATATCACCTTTGGTCCTACGGCACCTACAGTTGAATCGTATTTAATTGTATCGACGAGCGGTTTCAACCAGTCCGCGGTTACCTGCACATCGTTATTTAAAAATACAATATATATTCCTCGGGCAATTTGAGCGCCTTTATTACATACTGCAATAAAACCGGTATTTGTTTCATTTTTTACATAGACGATGTTTTTTATCTTAGATACAATATTTTGGAGGTTATCTGTCGAACCGTCATCTACAATAATAACTTCATAGGCTATTGATGCAGTATTTTGCTGTATAGAGGCCAGGCATTCTAGGGTAATTCTTTCGTTATTATATGCGGGAATGATAATGGATACTTCGGGCGAATCGACTTTTGGGAAATTCAATTTAGTAGCATGAGACAGCAAATCCCCTTCTTTTATTTGAATTAATGCGGGAGCCTTTAATTTAAGGCACGATAACCTGTTAAAATAAGAGTCCTCAATTTTCATTAAAAGTAATTCATAATCCTGCCAGTCAGGGTCTTTATTGGCAACCGCTGTAAAAGGCTGGCTCGAACCCCTGTTTTGGTGGTAAAGATTATTTACAGTACTCCTGAGTTTCTTGATTCCACCTTGCCTTAAGATGATTCTAACCTGCCTTACCCGCAGGATCATAATATTAGGGTGCAGGAGAGGTTCTTTTAATAGCTGCCATATGGGTGATACCCTGCGCGGCGGCCTATTTTTTCTACCAAACGGCGATTTAAGTACGCGGTAGATAAACCGCAACGGGGCACCGATCCGCCATGATATTGAAGAGTAAATCTCTTGAATCTTTAAATCACGTTTCCAGACCGCATTCTCCAGATCAATGGCATGTGCTTTTTCCCCGGCGACGTTCTCCTCGAGTTCGTTGACATGCGTATCACGTTGCCAGACTGCATTCTCCAGCTCGATGGCATGTGCTTTTTCCCCGGCGATGGTCTGTTCGAGCCCGCGGATATGCGTATCCCTTGCCGTAACAGCCTGTTCGAGCTCGCGGATATGCGCATTTTTTTCGATAACAGTTTGTTCCATCCCTTTGATATGCGCAAAATTATTGCGAATATATTCACGTAAGAATAATGCCCGTAATCCATCTATATTGTTGGTCAAGTCTATCTGCCGCTTCTTTAAATCTATAAAAATCTTAAAGAGAGAATTTATTGAATCCCCAGTTAAGAGAACATTTAAATATATTGTATCTCCATCTGAGCATTCCGAATCACCTGTATGCCGTACTTTTTGTAATTTCGTAAAAACAGTGCTTTTAAGCCCAATAATATCAGTTAATAAATGACTTTGACAATCCATATGTGAAGCTTTAGTAATAATTGATATGTAAGGCTTTCCAAGTAAGCAAGCAGTTAATAAGCCCGGCGGTGAGTAGAAATCGTTGTTAATAATAATATCTGGATTGATCTTATCGAATAGCTGCTGAAAATGAGGATTTATGCTCTGAACACTATCGGCACGTATCTGTTTTATGGCGTCGGAGCCCTGTGTTTGCGGATTGGACCACTGGGTACAATTCATATTAATTATGGAGGCGCCTATTTTCTCTAACCTGGGTATTAATGGTCCTTCCCCTGAGAGTATACAGGTTACCAATGTACCGTTGCCTCGTATTAGTCCTCTAATCAGTTTCAGATTTATTTTCCCATCCACATCCAGGTTTGAGGTTTGGGAAAAGAAACATGCGCTTAAGGATTTATTTTTTTTAATACATAGTATGTTGAAATAGTCTTTATTATAGTTCCCCGAACCGAAATAGGCTTCCCATTTATCAATATCATCATGTGCCAATTTGAATATCTGTCTTAGCTCGTCATCAATGAAATATATCTCGTAATCAAGCGTTTCCACTTGTTGTAGTAAATCAACGGGTTTATGGCCAGCCTCAATAAGACATCTCGGATTAAATTCAATAAATAGATATAAGTTTTCCGTATTCTTAAGGAGACGTTGCATGCCCTTAAGAACCTGGATTTCATGTCCTTCCGTATCTACTTTAATGACTACAGACTTATAAGTAGAATTTCGAATTACACGATCAATTGCAATTGTTTTGACTTCAATTTGGTCAACTATATCTGATATTGGGTGTTTATAGAACCCACCGTGTGAAGACAACCCTGCGACATTAAATTTTTCAATCCCTTTTTTATCTGATACTGCCAGGTTAAATAATTCCACATTTTTTAACTCATTTAATTCAAGGTTTTTCTTGATTATCTCGCAGTTGCCCGGTAATGGTTCAAACGCCATCACATGCACATTTTTATTCTCCGCTGCCTGCAAAAGGGTATAGTAACCATGATGAGCGCCAATGTCGATGAAAAGCTCTTTGTCATACAGGAGGTTAATCAGTAAATCAGCGCTGTAATTTTCATAACCATTATTCTGATAATGTGCGACATGATCGGAATCCGTGAACATATCAAAATCTTTATTGTTAGGGGATATCAATATTAGTTTGTCGTATTTATTATCCATTTTCAATTGACTGTGAACAGTCTCCTTGAGTATACTACCACAATAATCTCGAATTTTAACATATTTATAGGTATTTGACTTTTTCAAGTTCACTCCAACATTATCGCAAATGAAAAATAACATCGATGTTCAAACACCAAGGGCAATTATTTTAGTAACCTTAGACGCCTGCAGAGCAGATCACCTGGGCTGCTGGGGCTATCCTTTACAGACAAGTCCTTTTATGGACCAATTGGCAAATGAAAACGTTTGTTTCGAGTATGCATTTTCGCCTATCCCTTATACCACACCTTCACATGCCTCTATTCTTACAGGAAAGTACCCCAGGTTCCATTCAATTGGCTTTTCCAATTCCAATAAGCCTTTAATCAGAGCAAATGAAACAACCTTACCCCAAATATTAAGTGAACTTGGTTATAAGACAGCGGCCTTTGTGAGTATAACGCCCTTACTGAAGTGTTTTGGCCTTGATTTGGGGTTTGACTTTTATGACGATACTCTGACTCAGTTGGAAGTAAATAGTATTGACCACACAGAATTTAGTAGGCGCAGTGCTGACCAGACTACAACAGCTGTACTCAAATGGCTGGTTGAAAACAAGGCGGCCCCGTTCTTCTTGTGGGTACACTTTTCAGAGCCTCATGGTCCATATAGTCCACCTGACCGCTACAGTAGTATTTTTCGAGGTGATCCATTCTATGGCTCACCTCGTGTGTTAGATATAGTTCCAGACGGTCCCCATGGCGGTGGTATTTCCGCATACCAGGCGCTTAACGCACGTTACGATGCAGACGGCAATACAGTGGATTACCAGAGTGACTTAAATTACTATCTTGCACAATATGATGGCCAAATACGTTTTGTTGACCACCAGTTAAAAATTCTGGCAGATAACTTGAAGTACTGGGGTCTTTATGATGAAATTATGCTAATAATTACCGCGGATCATGGGGAGGCTTTTGGAGAGAATAATTGTTATTGTTGCCATGGCTGGGCAGTGACGCTTGATCAAATTAGGGTTCCTTTAATCATTAAATTGCCTTCTCAAAATAAAGTTAGAGCTCAACGATTCTTGGAACCCGTAAGTTTACTTGATTTAATGCCCACAATTTTGGGATTTTGCGGGTTTGAAAGGCAGTATCTGGGATTACATGGTTTGAACCTGCGTCCAATATTAAGTGATATTAATATACCATGGCCGGACCGTTATATCTTTTCAGAGTTTCCACCCCACTTTTCTATAGTGCATGATAGATTTCAGTTGCTTGGCGAAGAACTCGGAAATCAAATATTAACCGAATATCCTCATGTGCCACCCGACGTGTCTGCTATAGATGGAATCAGGTTATATGATTACAGGGCCGATCCGCAGGGTAAAAATAATCTAACTCCAGATCAACCCAATATGGTAGCCAGATTGAAAGGCATAGCGGAAAGCTATTTTAGAATCCCCAACCATAACTACTTATACGATATCAATGAATTAGAACTGGCCGATAGCGTTGAGTTAAAGCAGCGGCTCAAATTGCTTGGCTATGGGTAACACATATTATTAAAAAGAAATCTAATTTAACAGCTCCATGTACTTTTTTATCACGGGTTCTGCCGCCCCCCTGGCTACTACCGACCCATTATGTAATAGAATTGCGCTTGTGCAAATTGATTGCACAGATTCAAGCGAGTGGGATACAAAGACAATAGTCTTTCCCCGCGCCTTGAATTCATCTATCTTTAACAGGCATTTTTTCTGGAATGCCTCGTCGCCGACAGCAAGCACTTCATCTATCAACATAATGTCAGGGTCAGTTTGAATGGCGGTGGCAAAGGCCAGCCGCAGATACATGCCCGATGAGTAATTTTTCAGCTTCATATCTTCAAACCGTTTCAATTCGGCGAACTCGAATATGTCATCATATATTTTCGAGGTATCTCTACGGTTCATCCCCATGATGGATGAGTATATATATACATTCTCCCTTGCGGTAAGCTCAGGCTGGAAACCCGCTCCCAGCTCCAGGAAGGATGCAACTTTGCCAGTCATTTCAATAGCGCCGCTGTCCGGATACAGAACCTTAGCCAACAGCTTTAGCAGCGTGGATTTGCCAGAGCCGTTCCTGCCGATAATACCAACAGTCTCACCCCGCTGTACCTTGAAGCTCACATTATTTAGAGCCCAGAGTTCCTCGTACGTCATCTGCCGCTTGACAAGGCCAATCATATTCTGGAAAAGCGTGGTCTTTTTATGATGGGGTATCCTGAATCTCTTGGATATCCCGTTTACAACAATTGAGCTCATAACTCCTCGGCAAAGCGGCGCTGCAGCCGATTAAATACAAGTGAGCCAATTAAAACAGAAGCTATAGAAGCTATACATACTATGGAGAGGCTGTACAGGGTGGGTATTTTACCGTATATCATCAGGTCGCGGTAAATGATGATGAACTCGGTAACGGGATTCAATAGGTAAATGGGCATGGTGCCTTTGATGGCGCTCATTGGATAGAAGATGGGCGAGAGGAAAAATAGTATGTTGACCAGCACTTCCCAGATCTGGTTGAGATCACGAAAAAAGATGTAAAGAGAGGAGAGGAAAAGGGCTATCCCATAGACAAACCAGAAGTAGATGAGGAAGATCAGGGGAAAGAGCAGGATGGTCAGGGGAAGGTCGCCGGAAATAAAGTAGAGGACGGGAATGATGATGATGAATTCTATAAGTGCGCTGATGAGGTTAGAGATGGTATTACTAAGAACCAGTATCTGCCTGGGGACATAGACCTTGGTCACCAGGCTGGCCTTGCCGGCCACTGCATAGACGGCTGACGTGGTGCCCACGGCGAAGAAGCGCCAGGTCATCAACCCCACCAGCAGGTAGGCGGCAAAGTTGGGCTCTTGGTCAAAAAGGTAGCGGAAGACGAAGTAAAGCACCAGGGCCATCAGCAGCGGACTGAGCAGCGACCACAAGAAGCCCAGGGCGGTATTCTGATAGCGGTTCTTGAGATCGACGACCGTGAGGTTCCAGGTCAGTTCGCGGTATTGCCAGATTTCATGCATGGTTTTCTGTTAGGTTATCAACTTTTTAATTTGGGTCTGATTTGTTAGCGGAACCAGACCACGGGGATATTGTACTATAACGCAATGTTCGCTGTACTGCTGGCTGTAGGCGCGCTCGAGCAGCCGCGGAAAGTTGCCCCGCCGTTTTTAGTGAGGATGATTATGCTGGCTTCCGGCGCTGTCATGGCCGGCTGCCTGCCTTATAGCGTATGTCTGAAGCCAGATTGCTCAACCGCCTCTCCTCGGCGATGCTCTCTTTTAAGCTGGCGATCACCCCCAACCGGTAGAGCTCGACATCGCTGCGGATGCGCCTTTTTTGCACCTGGCGCCTCTTCCTCAGCGTTTTACTCAGGCTCCTGATGAAATCCCAGTGCCCGCGGCAGATGGCCCCGGCAGCGGCCAGGTTGCCCGCGAAAAGGTACACAAACCAGCGATAGGTGTTAAAGCCGAGGCTGATCAGCATCCCGCGCACCACGTTGCTGCCATCCAGGTTCTTGACTAAGTTGTACAGGCGGTTGCGGGTATTGAGGTACACTTTGGTGGGATCGTAATTGCTGCGCGTGCCGAAGGTGCCGCTCTCATGGTGGTACATGACCGCGGCGGGAGCATAGGCCACCTTGTGGCCGTATAGCCAAACTCGCCAGCCCAGGTCGTGCTCCTCGCAGGCGGCAAAGTAGTCCTGGTCAAACCCCCCGCTGTCTATGAAGAAGTCCCGCCGCACCAGCACGCCCGCCGCACAGCCGAACCCGGTGTAACCCGGCTCGTCGTATTTGGCTCCGTCTTTGTCCCCGTAGCCGCGGTAGAAACCGCCGCCGATGATGGTTATCTTGCCGCCGGCTGTATTGACGGTATCGCGGCGATCGTAGTAAAGCATTTTCGAGGCCACGGATATGACATCCGGATCTTCCAGCGCAGGCTTCACCAGTTCATCTAACCAGCCCGGGATCACCTCGGTATCGTTGTTGAGGAAAACTAAGTATTCTCCGGCGGCGGCCTGCGCACCCTCGTTGTTGGGCTTGCAGAAGCCGTAGTTTTTCTCAAGCTGGATGATGCTGACATCGGGATAGGCGTCCTTAATATATTCCCGGGAGCCGTCGGTGGAGGCGTTGTCCACCACGATCACCTCCAGCTTCTCCGTCGGATAGTCCAGCGCGGCCAGCGAGCCCAGGCAGATGGGCAGGAAGGTCCAGCCGTTCCAGTTGACGATGATGATGCTGACCGCGGGCAGCATGTTTCCCGCTGAGATAACCAAGCCGTCAGCCAATGCTGCCTCCGGCCAGAAACAAATACATTTTGCAGTAAAGTTGTCTTAATGATGTCGGTATCAGCATATAAATACAGGCCTTATAGTATGCTTGAAGCGCTTGTTATTCAACAATGCACATCGCACTCATTTTTTTAATACTAAAAAAACATTTTTTATTGCCAGTTCGATGGATTCATACTTTGATCTGAAGTCTTTATGCAATTTTATCGACTCAACTAATTTTATGTCTTGAATGGTAGGTATGTAGTGATCATCGTCAACAACGGTAAATCCAGCGCTTTTAGCGATCTTAAGGAAATCTTTATGCCTCAATCGATTCTGATATTGAATGCAGGGATTATATATTTGCCAAACAGATGCCGGGTACTTGAGAAAGTTGTATACGGAAATAGTTTTATCAAAGTAAGAATAATGGTCTACATAGTCGATGGTTGCAGTCATAATGCCACCGGTTTTTAGAATCCTGTAACACTCGTTGAAAATCAGTGAAATTTCACTGACTGGTATATGTTCCAGTGTGGCAGTTGAAGATATAAAGTCCATCGAACCTGCTGCTAACCTGGTTGCCTTTGCATCATATGGCGCCCTGTACGAAATACCAAATTGCTCCTTTAATTGTTGTATATCACTAATTGGATATTTGCTTAGAGCATTATCCAGTCTATCGACAATCAGCGGTGGCAAATCTTTGTACAATTTTTTAAACCTGGTTAATGAATCGTTTATCAGCTCGTATCTGACAATTGCCCTATTATCAATAATTATCTGAGAATTTATCCCTAATAAGTAGTATGAGAGCGGTATAACCAGATCCCACCCTGCCCCAAACTCATAGAAAATCGCACCATCAATAGCTGTGTCGCAATTACAGTATTTGGAGTAAGAGTTAAAGTTTCTAAATGCAATATTTACCTTGCCTATGAATTCATCCTTGTTTATTGGAAGCCCTCGAACTATATATTTCTGGCCAATATAATTAAGTTGTTCACCAAAAGGAAGGCAACTAAAAACTTGTTGAACCATTGCCTTGAATCTCCAATTCATATCAAATACACCTGCCGGCGAACATTCTATAGGGATATTATGAATTAATCAATATGCCATTAAGGTGTAAGGCGGGAGCGCCAGGCTTGTTATACCCGGTTAAGCTCTTCTTAAGCGGAAACGCACGATGCCGAAGAGCTGTCCCCACTCTAAGTTCCAGCTCAACTTCTTCAGCAGCGTCCAGTCGGATACGCTGCGCAGCGTGGCGTAAAAACGGCGCAGACGGGCTATCTCTTTTCTTTCCTGGAAGGCAGCCCGGTAGGCGCCAAGCTTGGAACGTGGATACGGCCAGCCCTTGACGATTGAGTAGGCGAAGATCATGGCCTCGATTACCAGCAGCAGCGGGGACAGCAGCAACAGGGTGGGCCACTTGAAGGTGGATAAAATCAGGTAGAGGCGGTTTTTTTCAAGGTGAAAAAATTTGTCCGGCGTCATGCTCAGCCGGTACCTGTGGTAGATGATGGACGCCGGCAAACAGTATATATCGTAACCCATCAATGCCAGCAGCCAGGAGATGACCACGTCGTCGTTGTACATGAAGCAGTATGCCGGCGCGCCTCCCATACGGTTGAACAGGTCACGTCTGATCAGGTAGGAGCAGCCGCTGATGCCGCTCACCCTCTGCGGCGGACCGGCCGCGGCGGCAACGCTGTGCAGGTCGCGGCAAAACCCCAGGCCGGAAACGTGGATATTGAGTCCGTCGCAGTTGACCACGCCGGGAGCTTCCATGATGAGCACCCGGGGACAGGCCGCCCCGATTTGCGGTCCGGACTGCATGAATCCCACTAACTTCTCCAGCCAGTCGGGCTCGACACGTGTATCCATATTGAGCGGGGAGATAGATTCGGCGCCGACTACGGCCAGC
>CAZUXO010000129.1:0-2721 GCA_964624325.1 uncultured Dehalococcoidales bacterium | reverse complement strand
GACGTGTGCTCTTCCGATCTGAAACTCACGCTGAAGCTGAACTCCGTCCCGCTCTTCTTGAGCGCTCCGTTCACCCACCACTCGATCTTGTATCCGGCAGGCAGCGGGTTGCTGAGTGTCGAGCTGAAGGTGAGCGGCTTGTTAGGTTCGCCGTTCTGCACGGCGGGATTGAGCGCCAGACCGCCGAAAGAGATGTTGACGTAGCGGAAATCTACGTATTTGGCCTTTTTATCCGGCATCGTACGGGATATGTAGATGCCGAGGTGGTTGCTGCCTGGCTTCAGCTCGAAGGCTCCGCTTGAGTCCCATGGTATTTCGACCCCGTCGCGAAAAACGTTGACGCTTTCAACGTCGCCGCTGAAGTCCTCCGCCAGCACGATTTTGTTCGAACTCCAGATCAGCCCGTCCTTCAGTTCCTGGAGCTTACCCTGGCCGTCCTTGTACATCAGCTTATACTGAGGGAAGCGGTCATTCCCGATGGTCTTGCTCTTGACCTCCTGCCAGCGGCTGGCGATATGCGGGTAGTCCACGATGGCGCTCTTGGCCCAGTACTCGATGGATTCATAGGCCTTGCCGTAGCCGGCGGCGATGTCGGTGGCGTTGGCCCCTGAGTTGTAGGGCTTGAAGGCGCCAGCTTCGTATTGAATGCGGCGGTCGATGTTACCGGGGTAATTGGGATCGGCGATATACAGGAGGCCGCCCTTGATGCGGTAGACGATCATGGCGTGTCCGCCTCCCTGGCTGCTCCAGATGCAGGTGAGCTGGGGTTCTCCGGTTATCAGCATGGCATAGGCGAAGAGATTGCGCGTGGCGGTGGCGTCAAGTGCCGAAAGCTTGCGCCAGTAGTCAGAGGCCTTGTCGTTCCACTGGTCGGCCTGTATGACAGATGCGAAGCGGTAGGCGAGCGAGTAGTCCTGCCACAGGCCGGGTGTCTTCGGGGTCTGGCCGTTATTGTCGTAGCGGCCGTAGAGCAGTGCGTCAGAGCCGTCGGGCTGCGTAACGTAATACCACATGGCCGTCATACTCTGACCAGCACAGTGGCCGCCCGGGGCGATGGCCGAGCCGAAGTTGGTGAACTCCCAGTCATCGTAACCGGGCACGAAGCCGGAGTTGATGTCTTTTTCAAGCTCGGTTTTTTTGATCATGCTTACGATAAAGCTGGAGAAGTGACGTGTGCCTACTGTGATGGATGAGGCGTCGCGCGATATAAGAGGCATGCCTTCGAGCTTGCCGGTGGCATCATCGTAAATGAAGCCCATAGCGAAGGAGTCGTCAGGCACTACTACTGGCATCTTTATCTCCATGATTTCGTTTGAGTATCCACCTCCGTTATCCACACTGATGAGAGGGGTCACGGGGTTGAAATTTGGGCCAAACGACTGGCCCGTAACTGGCGCATAGGAAATGCTGAACTTCAGACTGCCCGTGTACGCACTGGCTGGGACGGTCAACTTGAAGCCATTGATCGGATCGCCCTGCTTGTCTACCGACAGATTGCCGCCCTCCGGGGCGATGGTCGCGCTGGCGGCGGCTACTGACTTGCCGGTGGTGATGGTGCTGTTATTGTTGTTTTTGCTCACTCCGCCCTTCTGCGGTGCGGCTGGAAGCATGCCGACGATGAGAAAGAAGGCCACGAAAACACCAGCCCACGTTACCAGCGAGGGCAGCAGTTTCTTGAAGAGTGCTTTCTTGGCGAGTAAGGGAAACAGCAGGAGCAGGCCGAATCCGCCTGTGCGCAGAAAAGAAATTCTCTCCACCAGCATCAAACTGCTGAGAATGGCCAGCATTGCCCAGGCTACCCAGAACAAGACGGCGGTACCGGGCGGCTTGGTGCCTCCTTTCATCGGAGGTTTGCTGGGTGTAGGAGGGGTAAAATACGGTGGCGACTGGGAGACAGGTGGCAACGGATGAGGCGGGGTATTGGCGGGAGGAACCGGTTGCCCGCAGGAGGCACAGAAGGCCACACTCGGGTTGATTGGCGTACCGCAGTTGTGGCAGAACCTGCTTGTTTGCTCCATCGAAGCCTCCTTAAAAACGGCGATAGGAAATTATACATCATAACGTCCATATCAGGCTGACGGTCCTTTTTGGGTACACTGACTCGTCTACCGATGGCTCACATTTAGGATCGGTTGTTCTGGGTCAAACTATTGATATCTGGTATCCTCTATAGAACTGACTGAATATTGCTTTATGTCTTG
Organism: uncultured Dehalococcoidales bacterium; assembly: GCA_964624325.1. Taxonomy (GTDB): domain Bacteria; phylum Chloroflexota; class Dehalococcoidia; order Dehalococcoidales; family UBA1222; genus SURF-27. Next base: position 520 of record CAZUXO010000129.1, on the reverse strand, counting down.
AAATTTAAGTTGAAAGTTCGGGTTCTGTCTTTCGAACAATACCGCCCACCATTTTGGCCTCGAAATACTGACTGTTCAATAGACAGAACTTGTTACCCAATATTTATTAAGAGTGTGTTTTCCGTCGCGCACAACAAGTTTCATATTTTGAGTATAGATGATGGTAAACGGAGTGTTGGGCGTAAAGCAGGTGGATGTTCTTTATGCCCATGCCTTTATACATAAACAATGTCGGGATTAGCATGACCCGGCAAAAAGTTGGTAGATTCCCTGAGTCTTAGTCCTGTATTATGTAGTTTCCTATACGTAGGTTGTGAATTCATGACTTGTACAGTGGGGGTTGGCAAACACCACCGGATACGACCACAATGCCCAGCCTGGAGGAAACGACAGCACGCAGAACGCTATATTTACTCAAGCGTTTAACGTGCACCCCGACGATTTTCCTGTTTCTCCATTGCGATATTCTTCTGCCGCTCTTTTTTAACGAGGTCTCTTTCCACAAAAAGGGGCTTCCCGG
>CAZUXO010000128.1:0-2585 GCA_964624325.1 uncultured Dehalococcoidales bacterium | reverse complement strand
GGCAGCGAGCGCGAAATGGAAGCCTTGATGGCTAAGAAATTGAAGAATATTCGAATGATGAATTTTGGTAAGCGAGTTGGCAAGGGTGCGGCAGTGCGGGCGGGCATGCTTGAGGCCAAAGGCGCCTACCGCATGTTCATGGACGCTGACTTGGCCACTCCGCTAATACATTTTGATGATTTGGCAAGCTTTATGGCGAACGGCAGCGATGTAACGATTGGCGTGCGGGATTTGATGCGTATTCATAACGAGCTTAAACGTAAGCTTATTACCGAGGTGGGTAACATTCTTGCTCAGTCGATATTGCTTATGCATATCAAGGATACGCAATGCGGCTTCAAAATGTTTAGTGCGCAGGCAGCCGAAAGGATTTTTACCAATTTGACTATTTGGGGCTGGGGTTTTGATGTCGAGGTATTGGCATTAGCCAGACTGTGCGGTTATGAAATCCAAACCTTTGAGGTCAATGACTGGAAGGATCCCAAAGCCAATGGGTTGGCTGGGGATTCCCTGCTGAGTGCTGCTGTTTCTACCTTTAAAGAAATTCTGCGAATTCGCTGGAATTTAATGACAGGGAAATATTATTTGGGCGTCACTCCTGCGGATAGGCAGTTCCAGGTGGTGAAGTCGGGCAGTGATATCCGGATTTCATAAGCAGTTCTTCGAGTTCCACAAACTGTCGGTATCCGGGAGAGTAATGCGGAAGGTTTGTCTTTGAACATTTCCCGGATAAATCAAGGAAGCCGAGTCCCGGCATCTCCAAGGTTCCGTATTCCCATAGATATACTTCCTTTTTCCCGATCGATGAGCAGGCTAATGCCCCCGAAAGCCATGAGCAAGTTTACATTTTGGAATCGTCTTCCGGAGTATTGGCAATTGCTCTTGGTTATGGCCATTGGGAGTGCTGTGCGCTTCCTCAATATCAGTAAAGCAAGCATTTGGCATGACGAGGGTTATACCATGCTGATGGCTCCCTTGCCGCCTGGTGAAATCCTCCGGCGGACTGCCCTCGATGTACATCCGCCGCTATATTATCTTGTATTGCATAGCTGGCTCCAGCTCTTTGGTACATCCGAGTTGGCTGCCAGATCTCTCTCGGCCGTGCTCATGATCGCTGTCATACCCATCAGCTACGCGCTGGTTAAACAATTATTTGATCGCAATTCGGCTATCATTGCAGCCCTATTTGTAGCGCTCGCCCCATTCTTGGTTCGCTATTCGCAAGAGGCTAGAATGTATGGCATGTTGACATTTATTGCCTCACTGGCAACCTGGCTGCTGGTCATCGCCAAACAAAAGAATCGCTGGACTTGGTGGGCGGCTTACGGGTCTGTTATTGTCATGGGGCTGTACACGCATTACCATGTAATCTTCGTAATCGCTTTTCACTGGGGGTACGTGGCTTTTGCCGGCATCTGGCCCAAAGCCAACTGGCAGAATATACGGAACAATATCTTGAACACCCACTGGATCGCGGTGAATACCCTGGCGGTCCTGGCATTCATACCGTGGCTGCCCATAGCCTTGAAACAATTCACCAACATCCAAAACGATTACTGGATACCACAAGTTACCGGCGACACCCTGCCTTCTACCATTGCCCGGTTCCTGACCAATGACAATCTTGATGTATTTCAATTTGGCGCCGGCGAAGCCGGTATACTTATACCCTCACCGGGGCTACGCTCCTTGTTATTTTTGGCATTCATTATCTGTTTAGCCTTTCTGATATGGCAAGAGCGCAAGAAGAACTTGGACAGGATTATGCTCCTGGCCTTAAACTGCGGTCTGGCGCCGGTGGTTTTATTCTTCCTGTCGTTTAACAGACCGACATATTATGATCGTTATTTTGTCTACGCTGCCGTTGCTTTTTATATTATCTTGGCTCTGATCATTACACGCATTAAACTATTCTCCGGTCATTCCCTGGTAAGAAATGGCTTGGTTGTGCTGGTTGGTCTCGTGTTTAGTATTGGTACTGCGAATGTATATAGCCATGCCACTCACCCGATGCGGGCTTTGGCTCAGGCCATCGATGAGCAAATTATGCCCGGGGATGCTTTGGTAAATGGAGACTTCTATACTTATTTTGATTACCGTTACTACAATCATACCGGCATTGCCAATATGGCCTATGTGCCCGGCGGTTTTCCGGGCTGTTGCGAGGGCAAAAGCATGCTCTATGATCACCCGGAGGCTCAGCTAAAAAACTTTGCCGATCTCCGTCCGGACAGTGGCTTTGCCTGGATAATCGGTCGTTCGGGTGAACAGGATTATTTTAGCTCGGCCTTACCTGCATCGTGGAGCGCCAGCGGAGAACGTATTGTTTGCGGTTCATTGGCTGCCCAACGATTCCGCTTGCGATAAATTTATAGGTTCGTTGAAGGGAGAAGGATGCACCGGAATTATGCTTAATAAGCAACCACTTGTCAGTGTCGTTTGTCCTACTTATAATTCAGCGGGATATCTTCGAGAGACTCTTGACTCTGTTTTTTCACAGACCTACAAAAACTGGGAACTGTTAATCGCAGATGACGGGAGTTCAGATGAGACGATAGAAATTGTCAAAACATTTTCTAGTGATA
>CAZUXO010000127.1:0-3487 GCA_964624325.1 uncultured Dehalococcoidales bacterium | reverse complement strand
GATGATCTGGGTCAGACTCTGGTTAAGCGTGTTGCCAACGGTATCGACGTCATTGGTGACGCGCGAAAGTACCTCGCCATAAGTTCGCGTATCGAAATATTTCAGCGGCAGGCGATCAATCTTCTCGGATATATCTTTCCTGAATTTGTAGGTGACCTTCATGGCTACACCCGTCATCACCCAGCCCTGAATGTAACTACAGGCTGCACTGATGACATAAAGGATTAGCAAGATGACGACAATACGCCCGATGTAACCAAAATCGATAGCCGCACCGGGCATATGCATCACCTTGCCAACGATACCTTCAAATAACTTGGTGGTAGCTTTGCCGAGTACCTTGGGGCCGATCACAGTGAATACCGTGCTGGCGATAGCAAAGAAAAACACAGCAATGATGGAGAGGCGGTATGGACGCATGTAGGCCAAAAGGTTGCCCATGGTCCCCTTGAAATTCTTGGCCTTTTGGCCCCCCATCATCATGCCATGGTCCATGCCTCCACGAGGACCGAATGGACCGCTGGTTCGAGGGGCACCTTTGTCCTTTTTGATGTTATCGTTTTCGGGGCTCATAAAGACAGCTCCTTTTCAGAAAGCTGGGAAAGTGCCAGTTCACGGTAGACCTCGCATGTTTGCATAAGTTCCTTATGCGTTCCGATACCGCCTATTCTGCCCCCGTCCAGTACCACTATTTGATCTGCCTGCATGATGGTACTAATGCGCTGCGCCACAATCAAAACCGTAGCGTCAGCCGTTTCTTTTTTGAGGGCCCGCCGTAGCGCCGCGTCAGTCTTGAAATCTATAGCGGAAAAGGTATCGTCGAAGATATAGATCTCGGGCTTCCTGACCAGTGCACGGGCAATGGAAAGGCGCTGTTTCTGCCCTCCTGAAAAATTGGTGGCGCCTTCCGATACCAATGTTTCGAAACCTTTTTCACTGGCCTGTATGAACTCGAGTCCCTGCGCGGTTTCAGCGGCTTTTTCGATATCAGGCTGTGTCGCCGCTTCCTTCCCATATTTGATATTGCTTTCGATCGTACCCGAAAAAAGCAGGCTTTTCTGCGGTACGTAACCGATCTTTTCGCGCAAAGCGTGCTGTGTAACCTCGCGCACATCCACACCGTCAACCAGTATCGCCCCCTCGCTGACATCGTAAAAGCGAGGGATAAGGTTGATAAGAGTGCTCTTGCCGCTGCCGGTGCTACCGACAAAGGCAGTGGTCTGCCCCATACGGGATGTAAACGAGATATCTTTTAGCACATAGTCTTCGGCACCGGGATAGCGGAAACATACATCTTTGAACTCCACCTGGCTGGTGATACCCTGACGGTATTCTCCGGCTTTTTTGGGGTCGGAGATGACGGTGGGCGTCTCGACGACCTCGGCAAGACGCTCCGCGGATACCGTGGCTCGCGGCAACATAATGAACACCATGGATACCAACAGGAAGGACATAATGATCTGCATTGCGTATTGCATGAAAGCGATCATATTGCCTATCTGTAAATTACCGGCATCTATCTGGTGGGCTCCCACCCATACGATTAGCAGGCTAGTGCCGCTCATGAGGAACATCATGGCGGGCATCATGAAGACCATGACACGGTTAATATAGAGCGTTATTTTGGTAACATCCCAGTTGGCCTTATCGAATTTTTTCTCTTCGTATTTTTGGGTATTGAAAGCACGGATGACCATTAAGCCGGTAAGTATCTCGCGCGTCACCAGGTTAAGGCGGTCAACCAGCTTCTGCACGGCTTTAAAGCGCGGGATGGCTACCGCAAAAGCTACCCCTATCATGGCAAGCAGAGCCATGACAGCGGCGGCAATGATCCATGACATGGAAACATCCTCACCCAGTGCTTTTATGATGCCTCCCACGCCCAGCAGCGGAGCATAGAAAACAATGCGCAGCAGCATTACCAGCACCATCTGTATCTGCTGGATGTCGTTGGTTGAGCGCGTAATAAGCGAGGCCGTGGAGAATTTATCGAATTCGATATTGGAAAAGTTGGTCACTTTGCGGAAAAGCTTCAGGCGCACGTCCCGTGCAAAACCGGCGGCCACCCGCGCGGCGTAATAGCCCACGGTGACCGAGCAGGCGGCGCTTAAAAGCGCCAGCAGCAACATGAAGCCACCAATGCGCATCATATAATTCGACTGTAGCCTGGAGAGGCTGATGCCAACGGCTTTATATTCACCGGACAGATAAGCTATGGCCGATTGGGTAATAAGACTCTGCGGCAGAATGTTGATTTGGGCATTCACACCCTGCATCAGAGTAACCATCTGTGCGGGTGTCAGTTGCGCAATATACACAAATGGGTCGATGCCAGGAGAAAGAGCAACCCCTGCCGGGAGGAAAGGAGAAAGTCCTTGTTTTTCTATGGCATAAGTGACAGCAATGGCTTTGTCGAAAATGACACCCAGCGCTTCCATTTCGGTTTTGCCAGCGCTCCCCACCTTGTAGACCGGCTCTGTGGCCAGAACCGGGAAGGTTTTGACGTATCTGGCATAATCCCCAGCCGAAAGCGCCTGCCTGTCCAACAAGATATACATTTGCCCGACCGTATCACTATCACCACTGTTCATAAAGAGCTTGAGCCTGTTCATTTCGCTGGCGCGAATTGTTGAAGGCACTGAATTTTCGATACCGTTCTGCTGTACGCCCACGTTGATGATGTCGGACATCTAGCCCGGCAGCGAGAGATCGGCAATGGCCTGCACGAAGAGTAATGCGAAAATGAATAAGATGAGCCATGAAAAAGGTTTGAGGAACTTGATAAGTTTGCGCATACTTCAATTTTCCTTGTGAAGAGTTTTGTCTTCTTTCATCTGAGAACAAGCCACTTCCAAGAAGGCCGCTAAACCAAGGTGCAGATGTTCAAGGTCGTCACCACTCATCCCCGAAAGCATCCTGGCAGAGTTCTCGGAAGCATGCTGTTCCAAGTTCTCGACCAGCATTTTACCAGTCTGAGTAATCTCGAGGAAAAACACCCGCCGGTCCTGAGTGTTCTCCACGCGCTGCACCAGCCCCTGCTCCAGCAACCTGTCGATTATGCCTGTGACATTGGCAGGTGTGACACCGAGGATGTCGGCCAGTTTCTTTGAGCTGAGCCTTTCGTTCTCAATGATACAGAAAAGGGACTTCATCTGGGACGTGCTCATACTGAGCGTAATCCAGTGTTTGAAAGCGTGCCGGCGCATAGTTTTCGCCAGCTCCCGTTGCAATACGGTTATTTTTTTGATAGTTTCGCTTTTTTCCATAATAAGACCTTGACATTATTAGTTAACTACAAGTTAATAGTTTACTATCGATTAACCTTTATGTCAATCCGGCGCATTGACTCATAATTAAAGTTACCGAGTAAGGGGTCGTTGACTCAAAATAAGTGTTACCGAAGGCCAATATGATAGGAGATCAAGGTGACACGAAAGAGCGTTAAAGAATATGCGGAGGCAGTAAAAGGGCGTTACCGAAAAGCAGC
>CAZUXO010000126.1:0-2517 GCA_964624325.1 uncultured Dehalococcoidales bacterium | reverse complement strand
GGATTTAACTGTCGCATACCCGATATTAATTGTTCTTGCCAATCAAGGTGCAACGATATTTCCGGTTCATCAATTAAAAAAGTGCTTGTTTGAGCACGTATATTCCAGAGAAAAATCCACAAGGCCTGTTTCTCACCAGATGATAACGATGCCAGACCTATATTTTGACCATTATCAGTTTTCACTTCAATTCCCGTATCTTTAAATTCTATTTGTTTGTTGCCGGAGAACATGATCTTTACTAGACCTTCCAAAGTATTTCGTGCCACTTTGGATGCATCAATTTGCCTTTCTATCTGATTAATATCATCGACTATTCTTTTAATCTGAGGTTCGTTATTGTACCTTTTCTCGAAATCCTTGAGTTTCCCGAGAATCTGGCGGGAACCCTGTCTCTCCAAGAACGAAGTGACACTCTGATATAAATCAGATACGTCCTGTTGTCCTGTTTTTTTCGAAGACACCTGCTTTGCCAAAATACCTTTTAGAATATTCGCAATTCCCTCACCTTGAATTTTTTGAATATCGCTTAGGAGCTCATTAGAAAATGCTCTCCAGAGTTCTTCCAGATGCAGCCCGAATAATCTATCCCACTCGTATTCTTCCCGCAAGGCACCACCATATTTTGTGGGCATTCTTGAATTGAACAGCTCTGATCCGGGATACAGACGCCATGTCGGCAAATATATATGCTGCCAGCGGCCAGTGGTCTCGCCAGGAAACTCTGGTTTAATTGACCATTTAATATCCTTTCTTATGATATCATGCTCGACCAATCCAAAATCATCCACGACCACTGGTGTAAGAGAACGTGCAATACGTCGTTTCTTACCGTATGGTAGTGGCTTGGAATCTAATTCTCCCTTTTCTATTGTGCTAACGAATTCCTTATTATAAAACTTAGAATATATTGTTACCTCAGCAGATACAAAAGGCACTATTCTTAGGATCTCGGTATGGCCTGACATGGCTGAATCAAGAATTCTTAGTAGAGAAGTTTTCCCGCTACCATTGAGGCCGAAGAATACGTTGATGTCTCGATTTAATTTTTTCGCATAGACTTCCTTGCGCCCTGCCAACCCAGCCACTTTAAATGCTACTATATGCGCCATAGGACTTCGCACTCCTTTGGAATATGGATACTACGGGGCCATTCTATCAAGAAATGCCGATACTGTCGACTGTTATATGGGAATCCCTGAAACGGGTAAGTTGAAGGTAGGGAATAATGAGTAGTGTGGCTACCAGATGACTAATGGCTAATGTTAATTTGCGCATCCCGGAGCACGTCCAGATGGCGATCAAGTATAGCCTGCTTCTGCTCGATGGCGGTAATGCGGGCGTTCATGATGTAGAAGAGGGCCAGCACCAGGATGAGGGTTATGACCTGCAGGACGATGCCTGATATTTGAAGGGCGGAAAGCGTTTTCTTATCCATCATAGCCATATTATATCCAATAAAGTGCAGTAGCTTAAGATAGCTTTATTCATAGCAAGGGCGGCGGGATGGCAAAACCAAAATTGGTCCGGAAGATAATTTCATTACAAAAAGCGACATCTTTTTATAGACGATCGGGACACTGCGGGCTTAGTATAGCGGCGAGGTGAAAAAAATGAAGAAAAGAGCAATAAGCAATGAGGCAATGCTGATGGCGGCCATATTTGGTCTGTGGCCCCCGGAATCCAATGAGCGGTACCACGATGAAATCAACGGGGTCAGTTTACACGATGCTTTGGTAGATGCAATCAATAGCATTGCAGGACAGAAAGAGACTAAGGTCAGGGCAGTGATAATAGAAAGATTTGGTTTGATCGACAGGCGCACTAAAACGCAAGAAGAAGTTGGACAAATACTGAATGTTTCAAGAACAAGAATTGGACAGATTGAAATCTCAGCAATGAGAAGATTGCGCCATCCAGCACGTTCTTCAAAGCTAAAACCCTATATCAAATAAAGGCCTGCGGAAAGGGTAATCTAAGTTTCTCCAGGGTGGGTGGGTCAATGCCGGTGAAAATGGTGGGTCAAAGCTCGTGAAAAAGCTGTTTAATGGGTCAATGCCGGTGGTTATTTGCGTGGCTCGATTCCCGAGCGGTGAATGGCTCAGTTTCCAACCGTTGCTTCTACGTACACCTTGGGTGAGCATTTAACTTGTGAATGGGTGGTAATTGAACCTGAGATAACAGCTATAATATGGGTCATGCAAAGGATAACCTGGGAGTGTCAGTGTTATATGTGCCAGCGGCCGATAAAGAGAGGCAGGCCAACCATCCTTTTCACCACGGACAGGCCTATGATGATGGGGATCTGCCATTCGACCTGCGGCTACGGCCGTCATCAGCTTGGTCCGTTCCAGATGTGCCCTCCGAATTATCTTTCCGACAAGCAACTCTCATTCTTGATGCATTTCGTTTACTGGCTTTACACCCTCCCCGGAGGGATGAATCCCAATCGGGAATTGCGGATAAGCGTGGCACGTTTGCTCCGAGAATACCCGGACTCAATGGCCGACCCGATGG
>CAZUXO010000125.1:0-5193 GCA_964624325.1 uncultured Dehalococcoidales bacterium | reverse complement strand
CGTCTAGCTCTCTGTCCTAGTGCTGTGTTGTCCTTATTCGTTATTTTTTTTTTTTTCAAGCAGAAGACGGCATACGAGGTCATAGCCGGTGACTGGAGTTCAGACGTGTGCTCTTCCGATCTCTTACAGCCTCGGTGAGTTGGCCCCCCTCTTCGAATCCGACATAACCGGGGGGTGCACCCACCAGGCGTGATACTGCGAATTTCTCCATAAACTCCGACATGTCGATGCGGATGAGGGAGTTTTCATTGCCGAACATGAACTCGGCGAGCGCACGTGCCAGCTCGGTCTTGCCCACGCCGGTTGGGCCCAGGAACATGAAGGTGCCGATGGGATGCCGTGGGTCCTTCAGGCCTGCTCGGGCGCGTCTGACGGCACGAGATATGGTGCCTATGGCTTCGTCCTGGCCAATAATGCGCTTGTGCAGGGCTTCTTCCATGTGCAGTAAACGGCTGGTTTCCTCGTCGGCAATCTGTACCACCGGGATGCCGGTCCACATGGCCACCACCTCAGCAATATCCTCTTTTTTCACCTCTGGCTTTCCCAGTCCCTGACGAACCTGCCATTCACCCTCGAGGCCTTTGATTTCTTCCTCTACTTGCAGTTCCTGCTGGCGCTTCTCTGCAGCTAAATCGTACTGTTGACTGGCCAGTGCCAACTCCTTCTCCTTGCGCAACTTGAGTCCTTCCTCTTTGCGTTCGCGCAGGGCTGATGGCTTACTGCGGTAGCGGATCCTCACGCGGGAGGAGGCCTCATCGATAAGATCAATGGCCTTGTCAGGCAGAAAACGGTCGGGTACGTAGCGCGAGGCGAAATCTACGGCTACTTTGAGGGCATCGTCTGAAATTGTGAGTTGATGGTGTTCTTCATAGCGTGTTTTGATGCCGCGTAATATCTGCAGTGTCTCCTCTTGCGAGGGTTCTTCAACCAGAACTGGCTGAAAGCGGCGTTCCAGGGCAGGATCGCGCTCGATATACTTTCTGTAATCGTCCAGAGTGGTGGCACCGATGCATTGCAGCTCGCCGCGGGCTAGTGCCGGCTTCAATATGTTGGCAGCATCTACGGCGCCTTCCGCCGCACCCGCGCCCACCAGCGTGTGGAACTCATCTATGAATAGGATGCAGTTGCCAGCGACACGCAACTCCTCTAACACTTTTTTCAGGCGCTCTTCGAACTCGCCGCGGTATTTGGTTCCAGCTACTACGGAAGCCATATCAAGCGAAACAACGCGCTTGTTTTCTAATGTTTCAAATATGTCACCAGATACGATACGGTGCGCCAGCCCTTCAACTATGGCGGTCTTGCCGACGCCGGGTTCGCCGATGAGAGCGGGATTGTTTTTGGTTCGGCGCGACAGGATCTGTATGACGCGTTCGATTTCCTTGCTGCGTCCAATGACAGGATCCAACCTCCCGGCACGCGCTTCCGCTGTCAGGTCGCGCGCAACCTGATCCAGAGTGGGCGTCTTACTGGGGGATTTGGCCGTGCGGCTCTTATTGGCATTCTGGCTGAGAAAACGAGTAATCTCAGCCCGGGCTTTTTCAAGCGTTACGCTGAAGCTGTCCAGCACCCCGGCGGCTACGCCGTCGGCCTCGCGAAGCAAGCCGAGAAGCAGGTGTTCGGTGCCTATGTAGTTATGACCCATCTGGCGGGCTTCATCGATAGCGAGTTCAATGACGCGCTTGGCGCGGGTGGTCAGTCCAGTACCAGCGGAGGTGACCTTTTCACCTGGGCCGATTACGTATTCCACGGCGGAACGCATCTTGGGTAAGCTGGCGCCCATGTTTATCAGCACGCGGGCGGCCACACCTTCCTCTTCCTTAACCAGTCCCAGCAGGATGTGCTCGGTTCCTATGTAGTTGTGGTTAAGGCGCTGGGCTTCTTCTTGAGCTAGGCTGAGGACACGGCGGGCTCTTTCAGAGAATTTATCAAATCGGCTGGCCATATTAATACCTCACAGAGGGCTGCGTTGACATCATGGATATAACGTATTATACGGCAACCACCCTCAGGCGTCAAAGAAGGTTTTTCACAGGCACGCCCCTGGTGGTAGAATGGCTTGAATTGAATTGCAACTGATAGGTAGGTTTCCATGACAGAACGTGTTCAATATGAAATATTCGTTATATGCCCGGATTGCGGCTACCGCAGGCACTATTTCACTGACCAGAAGCTTTTTGACACAAAATGCCCCGGATGCGGATGTAGATTTGGCGGGGGTGACTTGCCCAATATGGGACGTAATTACGAAACAAAACGCGAAATCGAGCGCGTGGATTGGCTGCGGCGCAATTACGAACAGGCTACCCGGCAAAATTTAGGGCCAGACGTGGGTGTGGTGGTGATCCGTCACATTATACCCTGAAGCTCATCTCTGCTTTAGATATTGGGCCACCATCCCCGGATTGATTTGCCCTGCCAGCGGCTGTAGGCGGCGGCTGTTGTCCCGGTAAATAGTGATCCCTTTGAGCCCTGCTTCATATGCTTGCATGTAAATAGCTGCCACATCATCCTTGGTGGCACTACTGGGCAGGTTGACCGTCTTCGAGACAGCGTTGTCCACATGATGCTGGAAGGCTGCCTGCATACGCACGTGCCAGTTCGCGTCAATTTCTGGAGCGGTTCTGAAAAGGCGTTTTATTTTTATTGAGACACCATCCATATCGGCCAGCTTGACTCCCTGTCCCAACCTGATTACCAGATCGTCGGAGTATGAACCGCTCTCTTTAGCTGTGCGGATGAACTCTTGATTGACTTCTAGCAGGCTTTTGCCCCCCATGATGCGCCGCATATACACGAGTGCGAAAAGGGGCTCGATGCCGTTGGAGCATCCCGCGATCAAGGATATGGTACCGGTTGGGGCGATTGTGGTGCAGGAGGCATTGCGCATCGAAGGTCCACCTGGTCTGTCGTAGACGCTGCTGTTGAAAGCCGGGAAGACTCCCCTCTCCTTGCCTAACCCGACTGAAGCGAGGTGCGACTCTTCTTTGATGAACCCCATCACTTTTTCGGCCAGCGCTAGAGCTTCTTCTGTGTCGTAGGGAATGCCCATGCGCGCCAGCACATCGGCAAAACCCATCACTCCAAGGCCGATCTTGCGAGTCCTGAGCGTAGCGGTGGTTATCTGCGGAAGGGGATAGGTGTTCACATCGATTACATCATCAAGAAAGCGGACTGCCAACTTGACGGTTTCGGCTAATTTCGGGTAATCAACTTCCAATTCTCCGTTGGTGTTTAGCATTCGGGCCAGATTGATCGAACCCAGGTTGCAGGACTCGTATGGGAGCAACATCTGCTCGCCACAGCCGCTGACGCCCTCTATTTCGCCGAGGGCGGGCACAGGATTGTTCGCGTGTATGCGGTCGAGAAAAATCATGCCAGGGTCACCCGTCTTCCATGTCTGGGTCACGATGTGGTCGAAAACGTCACGGGCACTGTGACGAGTGGTCGTCCTGCCGCTTATCGGGTCGATGAGTCGGTAGTTTCCATCTGTTTTGACAGCCTCCATAAACTCGGAGGTGACACCCACGGATAGATAGAAATTTGGCAGATGACCAGAGGCGTTCTTGGTGCGAATAAAATCCAGTATGTCCGGGTGGTGCACATCGAGAGTGGCGATATTACAACCGCGGCGTATGCCTCCTTGTTTGACGGAGGCTGTAGCGTCGGAAAGAGGAGCCAGAAAAGCTACTGGCCCACCGCTTTTTTCTCCTCGCTTGTCGTTCATTTTGGGATGGACGCGTGACAGGTTAAACCCGGTACCCCCACCGCTTATGTGGACGAGTTTGGCTTCTTCAATATTCTTGTCGATTGAAAGTGGCGAATGTGATACAGGAAGAACGAAACATGATGACATCTGCCCTGACAGTCTTCCGGCGTTGAGTAAAGTTGGAGAGTTGGGCAGAAATTCCAGGCGCGCCATAACACCGTAGAATACTTCTTCCCAACTGGTTGCATCAGCATCGCGATTATAGATATATTCTGCCTGGGCGACTGTGTGCGCTACCCGTCTGAACATGTCAGATGGGCTTTCGTCAACTTTCCCTCGGCCATTGCGTTTGAGGTAGCGTTTCTTAAGAATATAGAGCGCGTTCGGCGAGAGCTCAACGGGCTGGGCTTGGTTTGCACTTTGCATCAGAATAGCCGCAGGGGTTTGTCGCCGGTGCGCTTCATGTCGAGCGTGAGGCAAGAGGTTTTTTCCAGATGCTTTCTGGCGAGTTTAGCCGCCTCTTCAACTTCACTTGCGCTAGCAGCGCGCCAGGGGTTTTTGCCAGCTGGGAAATAGGCGTCGATTCGCAGCGTGAGAGAGTTGTCAATGCCGGCGATAAAGCGTGCAACGTTTTCTATCTCGACAGCCTCTATTAAATCGGGGATTAGTACCGTTTCCGCTTGGAGTTTTTTGCCAGAGCGGGCTATGCTTGCGAAGTTCTCTAGGATCGTGGCGTTATCCTGCCCGGTGTATTCCTTGTGAAGCGCGGGTGTTACGGCCTTTATGCTGAAGATGACTTCGTCTACGTCACTCATGTCTGCCAGCTTGAGGCCATTGGTTAGCATGACGTTGTACGATTGAAATTCCTCATGTAAGGCTCTGGCTAACATGGGCATCTCTGGGTCGAGGGCTGCCTCCGTGCCCATGAAAATAGCGCGTTCGACCTTTCGACCTTTGAGCAATTTCAAGACCTTATCTAGAGATAAAAATTGTCGAGGAGGTATTTGAATAGTTTTGTGCGCGATGGAGGCGATGGGATCATCGAAGAGACCGAAGTCAAGAGTCTCGTAGCGTGTGTAGCAGGCGCGGCAGGCCAGAGTACACTTCGTCCAGAAATGGATATCAACGGATTTGAACGAAGGCTCATAAACAACGTGATAGACCTTCATCAGCGTTCAGCCATTAATATTTTAGATTTCAGCATTGTTGGCCAGATGATACCTTAACCGTAGTCTGTCTGTAAAAAGCACCAGAAGGCAAAAGCATTAAGAGTAAAACCGGAGTATCCTTCAGCGAGGCCAGAATCTTCTGGTCTTTTGCCTTCGCTGGTTGGACGACTCGTTTTCGTGGCCGTGTTCGCATTCCAGTACTGTGGGCCTTTTCTGTCCTTTACCGATGACGATACCGAAGGTCTCCAGCAACGTTTCGGAGTTAAGTACCTGTTGCGGCGGGCCGAAGGCAACGACACGGCGCGCTAGCAACAT
>CAZUXO010000124.1:0-2560 GCA_964624325.1 uncultured Dehalococcoidales bacterium | reverse complement strand
CCTCTCCCTTAGAAAAAGGGAGATTGAGAGGGATTTATCCCTAAAATGATAATATATAACAATAATCTGCAAGGCTATTCCAGAGAACTTAGAAAGAGTATGACTGATGCCGAGGTGCGTTTATGGTCAAGATTAAGGTTGCGCCAATTGAAAGGCTATCAGTTTTACAGACAAAGGATTATCGGTAATTATATAGTTGATTTCTTTTGCCCACGAGCTAAGTTGGTTATCGAAGTTGACGGTGGGCAACATTATTTCGATAAGATGGTTCTGACAGATATAAAAAGGGATGACCATTTGAAAGGCATAGGGCTTAAAGTGTTGCGATTTACAGACACCGATGTGTTAACAAATACTGATGCGGTACTAGACAAAATACTAGAGCATATCGACGAGAAACAGGGTAAAATCCCCCCTTTAATCCCCCTTTCGCCAAAGGAGGAGATAATAACATCGTGGAGCAACGATGATAAATAAGGAGCTCTCACTTTTTCAAGGGGAGAGACAAAAAATTATGGAGCACTAATGATAACAGAGTAATGTGCTGTCCCTTTATCAAAAAGGAGCTTGGGAAGGATTTTTCCTGTGCCTACGCAGACAGCCGAAAGCCGAAAGCCGATAGCTCGTTAATGACAAAAAGTAGCTTTTAAATCGTCGCTGGATTAGTATAGTATTATGAATCTGTTAAAACACAAAGGTAAATAATGGACGTAGTCGCAGCATTGAAGGAAGCAAAGAGCAAAGGTGCCTCTGATCTGCATCTGGTAGTAGCCAGTCCCCCGCTGATTCGTTTGAACGGTGCCCTGCAGTCGCTCAATGGTAGCGATTTGATGTCTGCTGCCGATGTGGCAGACGTTTTTAAACAGTTAACTACTCCTGAAGAACGAAGCGTTTTCGAAAAACAAATGGAGCTTGATTTTAGCTACTCACTTCACGGAGTCGGCTTCTTCAGGTGCAACGCGGCCATGCAGCGCGGAGTCATCAGCTTGGCGGTGCGTCTTTTACCACCAAAAGTACCGACTCTAGATAAGCTGGGTTTACCAGATGTCTGCAAAGAGTTGGCTATGCGCAAGAGAGGGTTGGTTATTGTGACTGGCCCCACGGGAAGCGGGAAATCCACCACGCTGGCCGCCATGATACAACACCTCAACCTCAACGACCACCGCCATATCGTAACCATAGAAGACCCTGTCGAATATGTATTTAAAAATGTAAATTGTGCCATCACGCAACGCCAGCTTGGCAGCGACACTCATTCTTTTGGCCAGGCACTGCGGCATGTATTGCGCCAGGATCCTGACGTAATCATGGTTGGCGAGATGCGCGACCTGGAGACTGCCGCAGCGGTTCTGGCTATCGCCGAAACAGGCCACCTCGTATTGAGTACCGGTCATGCTCCCAGCGCTCCCCAGGCCATGGAAAGAATCATCGACCTGTTTCCCTTGCATGAAAGAGGACTGGCTCAAACCCGCTTGGCATCTTTGCTGATTGCTGATTTGTGTCAGACACTGGTTGTCAAAGCTGACGGGAGTGGCAGGGTGGCGGCCCTGGAAATTATGATGGGGACTACGGCGGTAAACAATCTCTTGCGTCACGGAACGACTTACAAGTTGCCCAACGCCATACGCACCAGTCATGACGTTGGGATGATGTCAATGGATGAATCGCTGGTAAATCTGTATTTTAAAAGGCTCATCACGGCCGAAGCAGCATTTGAGCATTGTGTTGACAGAGAAGAAATGTCAAAACTTATCGGACGCGCTCAGACCATAACTAGAAGCAATGAGATCAGGTTGGTTTCACCTGTAGCATCGGCCTCAAAACAATCCGAAGAATCTTCATCAGACTTCGAACAACTTGATTTAATGATTCAAGAGTCTTGAAAAACATAAAGCTGTCAGAGGTCGGCATTCAGCAATCAGCGGTCAGCTGGGAGTTGATGTCCGACAGTTGATAGCCTGTCGTCTGGTAAGCAAACTACTCAAGCATATCGAAGAGAAACCGGGGAAAATCCCCCTTTAATCCCCCTTTCGCCAAAGGGGGAGATGCAAGCGGATAGCAGTCAGCAACATAGCATTCAGCAATCAGCGGTCAGCAGTCAGGCTTGTCATTTTGGAGACCACGCCGGACCTGAACTTGACGAAGCAATGAGTGGCTGAAGCATCTGTGGTGGTGGTTCAGTGTCATTCCGGCGAAAGCCGGAATCCAGAAGGTTGTAACTCTGGATTGTCGGGTCCAGCCCGACAATGACATGGAGAGTCATTCCCATAAAAATGGAATCCAGCGTAAAATGACTATGTCCAGTGTTTACCGTAATCAAGATTCTGGATTGTCGGGCCCAGCCCGACAATGACCGAGGGTAGGGTTGTGCGCCTTTGTGCGTCATTCCCATGAAAATGGGAATCCAGAATGAGGGATCTTGGGTTATCGGATCCTGGTATGGCATAACGACCACAGGCGCCTAACAATGACATAGAGTAAATGCAAAGGTAGTACTTTTAGCCTGTGGTATAATGATGCTGAAAAGAAACATAAGGAAGTGCGATATGCGAACGTTTAC
>CAZUXO010000123.1:0-2781 GCA_964624325.1 uncultured Dehalococcoidales bacterium | reverse complement strand
TAACCAGATAAGCAACATCACACCGATAGCCGGACTCAGCAAACTTGAGCGGCTCCAGCTGGGCAACAACCAGATAAGTAACCTGACACCATTGTCTATCCTCACCAACCTTACCCATCTCATGCTGTACGATAACCAGATAAGCGACATCACACCCCTGGTAGGACTGAAAAGTTTGAATGTCCTGGTATTGGATTCTAACCAGATAAGCGACCTGGCGCCGCTGGCCGGCCTCACCAACCTCACTAATCTAATGATAGAAGGGAACCAGATAAGCGAGCTGATGCCGCTGGCCGGACTAACCAGACTTGACAGTCTCTTTCTTCGCTTTAACCAGATAACCAACCTGACGCCGCTGGCCGGCCTCATCAATGTAACTGAACTCTACCTAGCCAATAACCATATAAGCGATATAGTTCCCCTCGTAAGTAACACAGGTCTGGGCACAGGAGATACCGTGGACCTCAGAAGCAATCCCCTTGGCCCAACTTCCGTTAATGTGCACATCCCCGTACTGCTGGCCCGAGACGTAACAGTGGTGTGGAATGGTCCAGTAGTGGTCACCTTTCCTGATGCCGCCCTGGAAGCTGCGATAAGGCGGGCACTGGACAAACCGATAGGGGATATCTATTCCTCTGAACTTGCCAGTCTGACGAAGTTCGGTATGATTCCTACACGGATTTCCGGAGTAGTAAATCTTTCAGGAATTGAATACTGTACACACCTCACCCAACTCTGGCTGGACGATAACCAAATAAGCGACCTGATACCGCTGGCTAGCCTCACTAACCTCCAGTATCTCATATTGACTAACAGCCACATAAGCGATATCAGGCCTCTGGTGGACAACTTAGGCCTCGCAGCAGCGGATCAAGTGGATCTGAGCAGCAACCCCCTCAGCCAGCTTTCCATTGATGTGTACGTCCCTACTCTACAGGCCCGGGGAGTGACAGTGACGTGGGATACCGGCACCCCAGCAACTGACGAGGTTGCTACTGAGAACCTTAGTGTTCCTTTTATCACTCAATTACCACCTGGCGTTGACTGGACCAAAACAAAAAATTGCGGTCCCGCGTCATCTTTAATGGCCTTTTGTTATTGGAAGCTCCAGACACCAAACGAAGAAGGGATTAAAGACATTGATAGATGGTTAGGTTGCCCGGATGACTATGGTTGTTTTACGGACAAAGAGGACTTGGTCGATCTGGCTGTAAGAAAGTTTGGTTTCACTAAGACTTACGCTACAAACGTGTCGAGTTTGGACCAAATTAAACAGCAAGTGGACGATGGAGTTCTGGTTCTTGTTGCTATCAACAGCACAGTATTAGCACCTATACCAGCCTATTGTTATTGGGAAGGAAAATGGCATCAAGTTGATAAAACATATCCAGAGGGCCACTGGGTAGTCGTTAAAGGCTACACAAATGATTATATTATCTGCAATGACCCCGGAATAGGTGCGGGAGGTATAGGTGGGATCAATTTAGGACATGATGTTCGCTATTATAATGAAGATTTCCGAGTTGCCATGCTCAACGGATGGACGAGTAGTAAATGGGAAGGTGCTGCAGTTATGATGGTTCCTGCTTCTACTGGATATGTACAGACGTCGACAGGAACGGGACAAGCGTACTTTGCCACTGATAAAGGCGGGATTACTGGATTAACAATATTATCTTATATGCCCGACCAGCCGGCTTCTGTAACCTTTACTCAGGGATTATTTGACTTCACAATAGCAGGTATAAATCCACCAGGAAGTACCGTCACTATAACTATCACATTTCCAACGAGGGTGCCTGAAGGAGCCCTGTATTTAAAAAATCAAAACGGTGGCTGGATTGATTGTACATCACTGATGGGGCACAATGATGGTGATAATATTTTAACCCTTACAATTAAAGACGGAGGATTGGGTGATTCGGACGGATTACCGAATGGTGTTATCCATGATCCGGGCGGGCCGGCAGTCCCTATAGGCCTGATGGGCAGTGACATTGGCATAAGCATAACTATGCCACCGTCTTCCTCTGCCTCTGTCACGACCCCCCTTCCTCAAGCCCCAGTGGCGCTGTCTAATATCTACGTCCAGAGTGCATCGCTATCTACATCTAAAGTATCACCCGGGACACCTATAACGGTAACCGCCAATATTGCCAACAGGGGAACCGTGAACGGTACAACCAGGATAAAGTTATATGTCAATGGCGAGGAGGATTCCAGCCAGGGTGTCACGGTGGAAAGCGGAGGCAGTCGGCCGGTTTACTTTACGGTGAGCAGAAGCCAGCCGGGAACCTATGATGTTTATATTGGCGGCACCCAGGCAGGAAGCTTCAAGGTTGAGGACGCGGTTGATCCCAACATCATCCTCTATATCAGCCTGGCCATGATAATCCTTGCCTTAGTAGTAGGGGCGATAATGATAGTCAGGCGCAAGTCGCATTACTAAAAAGACATGGGATGAACATTTATACTCAAAAGTGGAAGTCCATCACAACTGTGGCTTTGACCATATCATCTGCAACTCTTGTAATCAGCCTGCAGCCTTTCTTCCTGGGTTGGATGAACTTCGATACGGCGATATGGGTGTGCTGTCCCATAGCTTTCATCGTCTTAGTCTTCTTGATAATTCATTTTATACAGAACTGGCGACTGCTGCTGGCGCTATTTAAAACAAAGAAACCTTACAGGGTAAGCAGGCTCGCAGTCACCATTTCCATGGTAATCGTTGGAATTATGGATATTTCAAGCGGCTGGGTCAGCGCCATATCCGGGACAAGC
>CAZUXO010000122.1:0-2860 GCA_964624325.1 uncultured Dehalococcoidales bacterium | reverse complement strand
GCAAAGTGAGTGTGTTATAATACCCACGTGACGCAGACTTTCTGGAGTGCCTTTGTATTGACCTTTGTGCCACTTTTCGTTGTATTAGATGCCCCGGGGAATCTGCCCATGGTTGTTGCCCTCACTGATGGACTGACCGGTAAAGAAAAAGTAAAAGTTATCAATGTCGCCACTATTACCGCAGCATTGGTGGGGTTGGCCTTCCTTTTTTTTGGATTATTCTTACTTAAAGCCATGGGCATTTCCGTTGGAGCTTTTGCAGTAGCTGGCGGAATTATCTTGATGGTGCTTTCAGTAAAATACATGACGACCGGCCACATGGTTGATGCATCCCGAGAGGAAATGATAGCTGTGGTCCCTATTGGTACACCGCTTCTTACCGGACCAGCTACCATCACTACCCTGATATTCCTTAACACGCAGTTTCCCACATATATTGTGTTATTTTCCTTCGCTTTGAATGTGCTGATAGCCTGGTTAATATTTGTCGCAGGTGACAGGATTATCAGGTTTATGGGACAGGGTGGTATCAAAGCAGTTTCCAAAGTGTTCAGCCTTTTATTAGCGGCTATCGCCGTTGATCTGGTAATACGCGGACTGAATCTATTAAATATCCTCAGCAATGGGTAACTGCTGGTCCCGGAATACATTGGGGATAGTCGCGCCATAAATCGTGATTTTCTGATAATATATTCATTTGGTTCCATTGGGTAAAACATGCCTGTGGGCTGAGGGGTTCCTCAAAGCAGCCGGGTTCATCGCGCGCATAATCAGCCAAACATACCTCACAGTTAACATCGGCTTGGTTAGCGTAAGGCTATGCGAGTTTCCATCTAAAGGCAATATTACAATTTGCCAGAGCCGAGGTATTTGGCGAACCAGGTGGCGGCAAGGTTGGCCGCCTTGGGCAAGGTCCCCTGTTCTTCGAACAAGTGGGATGCACCAGGGACTATTGACATCTCTTTCACGCAGGTTAGTTGCTCCATTGCCTGCCGGTTAAGCTCGATGACCTGTGTATCAAGCTCACCGACGATCAACAGCACCGGAGCTTTGATCTGAGGCAGAAAAGAAGCGGCTAGGTCCGGGCGACCACCACGCCCAGCGATAGCTTGAACTGTCTGAGGGCGATCAGCAGCAGCCACAAGTGCCGCTGCAGCGCCGGTGCTTGCACCGAAACATCCGATAGCTAACCTCTGTGTTTCTTTATTACGCGCAGTCCAGTCAATGGCTCCAATAAGGCGTCTTGCCAGAAAACCAATGTCAAAACGCAGGTGTCCGCTTATGGAATCGACGGTCTCCTCTTTTGGGGTTAGCAGGTCGAAAAGGAGCGTGGCCAGCCCAGCTTCCTGCAGTACTCCGGCGACAAAGCGGTTACGCGGGCTTTTGCGGCTGCTGCCTGAGCCGTGGGCGAAAATTACCAAACCTCTGGCCTTCTTTGGGATTACCAGATTCCCTTCAAGTGGGGCACCATCAACTACGAGGCGCATGGGGCGCTCAATTTCCACGGCACTCCTCTGTCTCTTGCCGCCTGCGCAGCGTTTCTTCCCTGAGTGTTAAAAGCACTTCGTCGTCTTCAATCTGGTCAAAGCGCAGGTAAAACTGACCCACTGCGGAAAAATATGTGGGGACCCGCATCACCAGCATATCGTCGCAGTACGCAGACATTCTGCGTACGGTTTCCTCCGGACCGACTGGCAAGGAAACAACCAGTTTCGATGGTCTTTCGTGCCGTACTGCCCAGATGGCCGCCTGCAGTGTGGAACCGGTAGCTACTCCGTCGTCAGTGATGATGACTGTCCGTCCAGCGATGGAACTTTTAGGCAGCACAGATCGTACTAAGGCCATCCGGCGTGTAATTTCTGTCATCTGGACTTCTTTTTCCTGTGCTATATATGCCTCGGGAATCACCAGTTTGGCGACCAGTTCATCGTCGAGAAACAGTTTTCCTGTTTCGCTCACCGAACCGATTGCCAGTTCGGGGTTTTGCGGTGCACGCAGTTTTCGCGCCAGCACAATGTCAAGCTCTCCGTCCAGCCTGCGGGCTATCTCGCGCGCCACAACAAGGCCGCCCCGCGGTATGCCCAGCACCACTGGGTTTTGCAGTCGCTGGCTCTTGAGACTGTAACCCAACAGGCGCCCGGCTTCCATGCGGTCTCGGAAAGGCTCGCCGCTCCGGGAAAGGATATGCAGATTTCCCAACATATTCCTTTTATTATAGCAGTCATTTCACGCTAAAAGCACCTGCGTTAACAAATTGATTACATTTGGCGCATTGTTTACAACAAACACCTTTCAGCTGGGTCTTTTCTTCAAATGAGAAAGAAAATACGTAAAGAAAGAATATCCTTTCAACCATGGTGTAGGGTCTATCTTCGCCTGATTTCATGGCAATGTTTTTCTAAGTTTGGTAGAATACTTGCTTACTCATTCTTGACACATCTGGGCAGATAGCATTAGGATTACATAAGATGAAAGACCAGAACCGCATAATACGTTTGGGCATGGCGCAAATTAATACCACCGTCGGTGACTTTGGCGGCAATCTGGAGAAAATGGTTAGCGTTCTCGACAAAGCACGCTTACTCGGAGTGGATCTGGTGGCTTTTCCCGAACTTGCCATTTGTGGTTACCCTCCGGAGGATTTGCTGCTCAAACCGCAGTTCATCGACAAGAATCTAGAGTATCTTGACAAACTGGTCAAAGCATCATCAGGTATTAGTGTAGTAGCAGGTTTTGTGGAATCACGAGGTGCCCTCTACAACGCAGCCGCCATCATACACAACGGCCACCACGTTGGTACCTATCGCAAGATACACCTGCCTAACTATGGTGTCTTTGATGAAAACCGCTACTTTAAAGC
>CAZUXO010000121.1:0-6658 GCA_964624325.1 uncultured Dehalococcoidales bacterium | reverse complement strand
GGTGCTCTACCAAATGAGCTAGCGGCCCAACGAACTATTAGTCTATCAAAAGAAAGTTTGGCACGCAAGCTGGCTAACTCACTCCCACTTACCAAGCTATGCAATTCTTTGTGCCACGACGTTTTCTGTAGCAAATAGTCTAAAAATGCTTTTTCAATAATCCCAAAACAAAAACGGGGCGAGTACCATCACTTGACAACTTCCGCTAAAGAAAATATCTTAAACCACAGAATAGAGAGAAAGTTATACAACTTGTTTTTACCGTGCATGAAATGGAATAATTGACTATTCATCCGGACTGGTGGTCTGGTAAAGAGGTAATATGAATAAATATCATTCCACAGTCAGCAGGCGCGAGTTCATGAAGGTGCTGGGGATTGGTGGTGCCGGATTCACCGCCGCAGCTGTTGCACCCCCCTTTTTTCATGACTTAGATGAGGCAGTGGCATCACCCCAGGCCCAGTGGAAACGCCCGTTATGGGTAAAGGAAGTTGATAAGCCCACAACGGAAGTTGACTGGAAAATAATGAAGCGTTTTGATTACCACTTTGTCATGTGGGCTGCTGGGTTACAGATGGCCCTTGGTCCTGAACAGTATGATGAAGTTTTCCGCACCCAACGCGCTAATATAAACAAATGGTTGACACAGAAAAAACCCGGTTTCACTTTGCCTGATTACGCAATGGCAAACGCAAACAGCTGGGCTTCCAATTCCTACCTAGGCCCGCAAAATTCCCCGACTCCGGAAAGCCTGGGTATCCCGCGCTGGGAAGGCACACCTGAGATGAATTCACGTCTGATCAGAGCTTTTCTAAAATTACACGGCGCTTCACAAGTAAGTTTCGTAGAACTGGATACAGACACTACCGAAAAATTGATTTATGCTTACGATACAGGAGTGGGGGCAGCAGCAGGCCCGCGTATTGATATTCTGGAAGTGGCTCAGCCTGAAGATAATCCTCAAAAAGGATATCGGGTGATGCCCAAAAAGGCACGCTGGGCGGTGGTATATACGCTTCGTATGGCAGATGAACTCATGAAGCGACCAATTACACAATTCAGTCAAACCTCCCACAACTATATGTACAATTTGAGAAGTCTGATACAGGGGCAACTGCAGCAATTTTTGCGCACACTGGGCTACATGGGACTGGGGGAGGCTTCAAATTATAATGCGCTGGCTGTGGCTGCAGGTTTGGGGGTGATGGCCGGTCTGGGCGAAATGAGCCGTGTCGGGCACATAATCACGCCCGAGCATGGTATGCAACAAAGAGTGAACAAGCTTATCACCGACCTGCCGCTGGCTCCGGGCAAACCGGTAGACTTTGGAGCCCGCAATTTCTGCCGCACATGCAAGAAATGCGCCGAATACTGTCCCGCGAAAGCTATTACATCGGCAACAGAACCGACATGGGAAACCGGCGGCAACCTCTGGTTTAACCCGGGTGTAAAGGGCTATTACTGGGCGCAAGAACGCTGTCTTGCTTATATACAAACCGTGAGCGGTTGTGCCACCTGTTTTGCCGTTTGTCCCTATTCAAAAAAGTCGCAATCATCATACAGCAACGCTTTCCGCGCCTCGGTGGCTACCAATCCAGCGCTCAATAGCTATTGGCGCAAGGCTGACGACTTATTTTTCGGTTCTGGTGTCAGGGACGGTGAGGATACCGAAAAATTCTGGAATTTGGAATTACCGCCATGGGGATACGACTAAAAGTAGGGGGGTATTACCGTGTGGTTTATGATTGGTATTCTGGCGGTAGGTAACATCGTTGGGTTTTCGCTCTGGCTGCGCAGTATTAAGGTTTTGGTTAAATGGTATGAGCGGTTATTTGGGATTATCGGATTGGTTCTTTTGTTTTTTGGTTTGCAAAACTATTGGGCTACGCAATCAGAGCATTGGAGTAAAGGCACTCCACTTACCTTTTTTCTGGTTTTTGTCACCCCGTCAATAATCCTTTTGACTTTGGCTGCTTTTTTGCCCGGGTGGCGGCATTTTTACAACAGAAAGAGAAGTATCGGTAAGTGAAGACGTATACACAAAGATGCCGGTTATTGGGTCTGAATCAAGATAGAGATAGTGTATAATATTTAGGCGTGAGAACGTTCTGATTTTATTACGAGAGGAGAAAATGGATTGAAGACTAGCAAATTATTCATCGGTGTCGCGCTCATTATTCTCGCAGTCGCAATTGCTGTTGTTCCCCATTTCAACACCTGCCAATACCAAGGGAAACTGATTACTCTTCCAAGTGGGGCTACCATCCCCATGAAATGTAGTTGGAGTGCTCAGGCCGAAATTGTATTGGGTGCGGGGCTCTTAACTGTTGGCGTGCTTGCGCTAGCCAGTCGCAAGAAGGAAACGCTTACATTTTTAATGATAATCGGTGTAGTCATGGGAGCCGCTGTGATACTGGTTCCAACTGAGGTCATTGGGGTATGTTCCTCCATGATGCCGTGCAATACCTTTATGCGGCCATTTCTGGTGGCCTCCGGTGCTCTTGTAATGGCGCTTTGTTTGGTCGGATTAGTGGCTTCATTCTTGAGTAAAGAGAACGAATGAGTTTATTGAACCTGGCGCATAAAAATATACGTTGTAACGCCTTTAGAAGCTCTGTTATATTTCTTTGCGTATTCGGTGTTTCCGGCTTTTTACTGGGTACTACTCTGATTATCAGCGGTGCACAGAATAGTCTTAATGTAGGCATTCAGCGGCTGGGAGCCGATATACTCGTGGTCCCCGAAGGAGCAGAGACAAAAATCGAAACTGCTCTGCTCATGGGCAAACCAACAAACATATGGATGCCTGTAGCCAAAATGTTAGAGATTGCCGCAGTGCCTGGCGTTGAGGCCGTTTCTCCGCAGATATACTTGCAAAGTCTTTTTGGAGCACCCTGTTGCGCTGTTTCCGAGATGTTTCTGGTAGTTTACGACTCAACCACAGACTTTACCGTAAGACCGTGGCTGGATAAAGAATTGGGACGGCCACTCGTTCAAGGAGAAGTAATAGGCGGGAGCTACATTTTTGTGCCAGAAAGCGAAAAGTACATCACGTTATACGGCTACAACACCACTTTGGCTGGGAATTTGGGCGCTACCGGTACCGGCATAGACCAGACACTTTTCATGACGCTGGAAACCGCTCAAGCTATGGCTAAATCTTCTCTTACAACCGCCGTTACACCGCTGGTGATACCGCCGGGTAAAATATCCGAATTCATGGTGAAGATAGCTCCGGGGGCTGACCGTCACAAAGTAGCCCTTGATATACTTTTGAAAGTCCTTGGTGTGGTGCCGCTTGAAAGCCCAAACATGTTCGGACAGTTTCGACATCAAATGACCGGATTGCTGTGGGGGTTCGTCACCGTAATGGTGGTTTTCTGGGTGCTTTCAGCAGTTCTCATCGGCTTGGTATTTTCCATGGCCGCCAATGAACGCCGCAGAGAAATAGCTGTACTTAGAGCTCTGGGGGCTACACGGGCGTATGTATTTCTGACAGCGCTGATGGAAGCGGTGATACTGGCTCTTGCCGGAGCAATATTGGGTGTCATGGTTTCCGCCGTTGTCATTTACCTTTTTCGCGGATACATAACCTCGTCGCTTGGTATGCCGTTCCTGTTTCCTGGTTTACCCTCGTTTTTGTTGCTGCTGGCAATGGGTACGGCGTTTATACTTGTAACGGTAACACTGGCGGCGTTGGTTCCGGCTTTCAGGATCAGTCGCATGGAACCGGCGGTAGCAGCGAGGGAATAGATGATAGAGCTTAGAAATGTCACCAGAGAATTCAATCTGGACGAGCAGGTGATAACTCCCGTGAACGATGTCAGTCTTAAAATCGACAAGGGAGAGTTCATTATTATTATAGGCCGCTCCGGTACCGGCAAGAGCACCATGCTCAATCTGGTGGCCGGGCTGATAAGACCCAGCAGCGGAAGCGTATTGGTTGAAGGGCGCGATTTGGCGGAACTGTCGGATAAAGATATGTCGCGTCTGCGCAGCCGTGAGATGGGGTATGTATTCCAGTTTCCCAGCCTGCTGCCGTCGCTGACCATACTGGATAACATCATCATGCCAACGACCTTTAATGGGAGCAAGGACAGTAAAGACCATGGAAAACGTGCCAATGAGTTACTGAGGGCACTAGGTCTGAGTGAGCGCAAGGACTGCTACCCGCGGCATCTTTCGGCAGGAGAACAGAAGCGGGCTGTGATAGCGCGTTCGCTGATGAACGAACCTAGGATACTGCTGGCAGATGAGCCCACCAGTGATCTGGACGAAGAGACCGAAGGCGAGATAATGGTTTTACTGAAGCAGATACACGATAGCGGTGTAACTATTCTGATGGTCACTCACACGCTGGCGCTGGTGCCTTACGCCACGCGAGCTTACAGCATGGACAAGGGCAAACTTAACCAGACATAACGAACACAATAAGGTGGCGGCACCGCTTTAAGCCGCCACCTTTCATCTTCATAACTCAACGATTATCCCACGTAGGCCTGCAAGGCACTGATTATCTCATCCAGTGGTATGCAGTAGGCCATGTTCATAACTGGGTCACCGCTATTGTCGTAAATATCCGCTGAATCGTTAATACCTATCACCTGACCAGCCAGGTTGAGAAGAGGACCACCGCTGTCGCCCGGGTTGATGGCGGCATCAGTCTGAACGTAGTTAAAACCGTCATCCAGCTTTCTGAAGGCAGAAATGATGCCAAAAGTAAAAGAGGGGTTGGGGGTATAGCCAAGGGCGAAACCTCCCGATACAACATGATCACCCACTGCAGAAGCCGATGAAGAACCCAGAGAGGCGGCTTGTAAACCTGCAGGCACTGTATTAAGCCTGATGACGGCCCAATCACGTCCCTCAGAACCAGCGACATACGTGGCTGAGACGGTCGGACCGTTACTTAATGTAACTTGAATGCTGGTGGCTCTGGTTACGACGTGGTAGGCGGTGAGTATGTAACCACGGCTACTACTGATGATGATGCCTGTGCCCACAACTTCCCGCGGTTCTCTCGGGGTGGCCTGTCTAAGGACGTCAATATAAACCAAAGTGGGGACAATCTTGGTAACGAGATTACTTACCGAGTTAAGCGTTCCGCCTGAACCTGCGGGGCCTTGCGAACCCTGTGGCCCTGTAGCGCCTGTGGCTCCAGTTGCGCCTGCAGGGCCGGTATCACCCGTTATTCCGGTTGCTCCAGTAGGTCCTACCACGTATCCAGCATCTACAGTGGCACCGTCCGACATAGTCAGAACAAGATGTCCCGAACTGTTGACGCCGGCTCCGCTAACGCTCGCACCCGGCTTGCCCGTGCATCCGGTGAAAAGAGCGAATATCAGGATAAAAACAAGGAAAGGTCCGAGTGCTTTATGCCAGAACTTCATGTTAATTGCCTCCAGTACGCTCCCATCGTATTTTCATGTTTGAGCCCAAAGTACTGATTGGAATAAATCGATTTTACTTGGATTTCTGTCATGATACCGTATTTGAAATAGACCTGTTGGATAAGCAAATTCCGTAAGGTAATGCCAGTGTACAAATAAAAATTTGGGAAACAAA
Source organism: uncultured Dehalococcoidales bacterium (assembly GCA_964624325.1). GTDB lineage: Bacteria > Chloroflexota > Dehalococcoidia > Dehalococcoidales > UBA1222 > SURF-27. Next base: position 1,093 of record CAZUXO010000121.1, on the reverse strand, counting down.
TCCATAAAACCAGGCACAAGGTGTTCGTAAATAATTGATGTTTGAAAACAATTGCCCGTGCCTGAAAATAATTCCAAAAAGCCTCATATTATTAATTATCCGATCAATCCGGTTTTCAAATCTTAATCTGCGGATGTGAAAAATATAGTAAAATCGCGACGGCATCATTTCAACCAAATATATTTATTTTGCGAAACGAATCGCTCTTTTCAGGCAGACCATCTGCGTGGGATTCGTTTCAAAAACGAATCGCCCGGTGTATATGATAAATATTCGTAATTTTTGGAATGATTCTCCCAATAGTATTATCATCTTGAGCCTTGCTACATATTAGCACAATTGTACGATGATAGCAAGGAGGGCGTAACTGTTCGTTATAATGCTTAAGCGCGCCAATGCCACGAAAGCGTAAATCATGAAAGAACGCAACTCAGAATGAACAAAACATCACCGGGTAAATGATATGAAAGCAGGATAACCCTCTGTCTATATCTCCGTCTTAAGCACGCTTAAGAAAGCTTCTTTAGGAACTTCTACCCGGCCGATGGTCTTCATTTTTTTCTTGCCTTCTTTTTGTTTCTCCAGCAGCTTGCGCTTGCGCGTAATGTCTCCGCCGTAGCACTTGGCCAAAACATCCTTGCGTTTGGCGCCGATGTCGGTGCGTGCCACGATGCGCCCGCCTACCGCCGCCTGTATGGGCACCACGAACAGCTGTCTGGGTATCTCCTCTTTGAGCTTTGCTACCAGCACCCGTCCCACGTTAATCGCCTGTTCGGGAGGCACGATGCGCGAGAAGGCGTCCACCAGCACTTCGTTAACCAGTATGTCCAGTTTCACAAGCTTGGCGTCGCGATAGCCATCGAACTCATAATCCAGAGAGGCATAGCCCTTCGAACGGCTTTTGAGGCTGTCGTAGAAGGTGGTCAGCATTGAGCGCAGCGGCATCTCGTAGTCCAGCCTGACCCGCTGGTTCTCCTCGCTTCCCGTGGCCGCACCGAGGAACTCGGTATGCTTGTGAGTGCCGCCTGAGTCGCGCTCCAATTCCATTATAGGGCCAATGAACTTCGAAGGAGTGATAATACTCACCTTGACC
>CAZUXO010000120.1:0-3741 GCA_964624325.1 uncultured Dehalococcoidales bacterium | reverse complement strand
GGCTGTTCGCCCCAACTGTTGAAGCCTCTTTTCCAGGGTCTCTTTCAGGGGCAGGAGATACCGTACGTCTGTTGCGGCGTAGTCGATAGCTTCGTCGGAAAGAGGGCGCTGTCCCCAGTCGGCGTGTTGAAGGTGTTTGCTCTTGAGAATCATCACACCGAGAAGATCTTGTAGCAGGTCTGCCAGCCCAACCTTGGGGGCACCTGCAAAGCGGGCAGCGATGTATGTGTCGAATATATTGCGGATGCGGAATCCGCCATGACGATCTAGGCTCCGAACATCGTAATCCGCGCCGTGAATTATCTTCACGACAGATTCGTCTTGCAAAACTTTCTTAAGAGTGGTGATCGACTTAAGGGAAATGGTGTCTATCAGGTATGTTTTGTACTGCGTGGCGATCTGAATAAGACATAGTTGTTCAGGATAACGGTGAAGGCTGTTTGACTCGGTATCGAGAGCAATAACACTTAAACCTGCCAGCTCCAGTACCGACACATCCAGTTCCGCAGGCTGCGCGACGATGGCAGTAGACAATTGTGACGAGTCGCTCGGTATATCTGCCATAATAGAGCAGTATACTGCTCTTCCCCGTGAATGGGCAATAAAACAAGTTGAAGATACGGTGTCAAAAAGTCAACGCCCGCAAAAAAGAAGGACGATTGTTTAATGTTATACTCAAGATAAAAGGTGTGGAAAATGGAAACCGCAGAAACAATAGTAGATAGATTATCCTATGAAATAATAAGAACTAATGAGGGGAAATTAGACATAATTTTAAAAATAAATGGAAAACCTTTCAATGAATATTTCAAAATTAGCAACATAGGGTTTTTTTTGAGCCCGGATGAGTTAATGAATTCACTAGATAATTCGGGTAGGTTTTTCATTTTTACCTGTGATTGTGGTGACGCCGGCTGTGCTGGATGGTTTAAAGGGATACTGGTTGATAAAACAGTTGATTCTTATACCTGGCAAATAGATGAAAAAATACCCGTACCTGCAAAACTGGTATTTCCCAAGAAACAATATACTGATTTGATAGACAATTTGTTTAACGATTTAAAGAATATCGCAGAAAACAATTCAAAAACATGACCCGGCCGGTATCAATACCATAAGTTTGGTATCAATATTATGTGTGGCTAACAAGGTTTTAAGCTTGTTAGTGCCCCCTAGCCTGTTTCCTGACAAATCAGGGATAATTTGTCATAAAGCGTGGTTGGGACCCCTTTAAAGTGGCAGGACTTGGGTTTTGGCCAAAGCTAGGTGTGTTGTACGGGTTAAACAAATTACTATTGTCGGTCGTAATGTTGGTGCTTTGGTGTTGGCTGTTGATAGCATTGAATAGAGTAGTTTATCGTTGTGACTAACTATTGCAGAAGGAGGCGAAATCAAGAAAGCGTATTGTGCGGAAGGTAAAGCTAAAAAGGAAATGAAAAGTGCCAAAGCCATAACGTTGAAAACGACAGACCGGCAAACCAGGGTGTATGCCCCTCATGTGGCACCAAGATGTTCAGAATAGGCAAAGTTTGGTTGGAATTACATCTTTCGGGTGTTTTTAGAAAGACCGGTCTTTCTACATATGGATGTATCTATACACGGATCAGTAAGCTGGTGCGAAAGCCGGTCCGCCCAGGGAAAACTGGACCAATCCGGCCGGCAGGAATATGCAATCCGTGAAACTGAGCCAACCGGGATAGGCTGGCCACGGGCCGCGGTTGATGCCGACAATATCAATTGAGCCTCCAGCCTTCAGCGCGGAGATATCGCCACCCCGTAAAGGGGTGCATTTTACCGAGCTGATGTAGAAAATGTCATGGTCCTTATCCCTCAGCATTATCTCATCTACCCGTACATCCTTGAACACAACCGGCAGGTTTTTGTAGTTACGATCGGCCAGTGCGACATCGCCAAGGTTTGGGTGGAAATAGGCTTTCAACAGATCATCCGGGTAAACATTAATGCTAGCGTAGTAGCTTGGAGGAACATAAGGTTGGATCTCCAGCGTGGTTCTGGCGCAGCCTACAAAGGACATCACGCCTAATAGTATGGCTGCTACGGTAACGAGGCCTATCCCTCCCAACCCTGACGTCTTGAGAAACTCCCATCGGACAAGTTTGGTATGAGACTTTACTATTACTCGTTCTCCCACAGGTTTTTATTTTGTCACAAGCCAGATAATAAGGCAAGTTGGACTCCATGGTGGGTCCTTAGTCAATTATGCCTTTTAGCCATAGAGGGCTTCGCTCGAGAAGCAAGCGCGCCTTTAAGGCTATCGTGAAAAGCTCATCGTAGAGAAGGCAGCAGTCGGTGTTAATTTGTTGTGGCGTTGCATCAAATTCTGTTTTATACTAAAATAATAGTTAATATATGAACTATTCACACACTAACCAACAAGAAAAACTAGCAGATACGATGATCAACGATGCATATCGTGCCCTGCACTCCTTGCACCACCATCTGATTAACGTATCAGGTCCTAAATTAGTACATCATCGTCTGGCCATCCTCACTATGTTGGAGCAAAACGGGCCGTTATCCGCTTCGGAAATTGCCAGGAAATTATCTTTAAGCAAACCTCAGATGACTACATTTATCGATGGTTTGGTGGCAGAAAAGGCCGTTCTTAAGGAAGATGACACAAAGGACCGCAGGCGTGTACGTATCAGCATAACAAAAAAGGGTATTTCCATACTGGTCGATTATCGCAGACTGCTGCGTGAGAATCATTGCCAAAAGCTCAATAAATTAAACCGAGAACAGGTAGCCGCTTTCACTCAAGCGTTGAAACAAATAATCATCATATCTCAACAATTTGTTTAAGAAAGGAAGAAGCATGAATTTATCAACTAAATACAGTAAATGGTGGGTGCTCGCAGTACTTGCAGTGGCTCTGTTCATGATGAATCTGGATGCCACAATTGTGAACATTGCGCTTCCAAATATCATGAATAGCCTGAAGGCATCTCTTTCGGATGTTGAATGGGTAATAAATGTATATATTCTGGTGTTTGCAGTAAGCCTGATCACCATGGGTCGGTTTGGTGATATTTTCGGACGCAAGCGCTTGTTCATCGGCGGGCTCATTCTTTTTACCGTGGCATCTTTTGTTTGCGGTCTGGCCGGGAATATCGAAGTTCTTGTCGGGGCCCGCGCTCTACAGGCATTTGGCGGGGCTGCGATGATGCCGGCGACGCTTTCACTTTTGAATGTTGCTTTTAAAGATGGACAACGGGGCCAGGCACTGGGCATTTGGGGGGCGGTATCGGGAGCCGCCAGCGCACTAGGCCCCATCATAGGCGGCTTGCTGGTAGACAAATTTGCATGGGGTTCCATATTCCTGGTCAATGTTCCTTTTGGCGTTATTGCGGTGGTTGCCGGCATTTTCGTGATACGTGAATCTACCGAACCCAACGCCAGCCGCAGGATTGATTGGCTGGGTATCGGTGCTGCCTCGATAGCATTGTTGTGTTTGACCTTCGCCCTGGTAGAAGGACAAAAATATGGCTGGAGTTCTGTGCTCATAATTAGTCTTTTCGTTGCAAGTTTGGTCGGTTTCATACTCTTTGTCCTGATAGAAAAGCGCCGCAGTTCTCCTCTGATTGAGATGGGTTTGTTCCGCAGTGTAAACTTCTCGGCGGGCAATGCTATAAGTGCCCTGCTGATGTTCGTACTAATCGGGATTATTTTTCTTCTGGTGCTTTTCCTTCAAATAGTTCTGGGATATAGCGCAATTAAAAC
>CAZUXO010000119.1:0-3354 GCA_964624325.1 uncultured Dehalococcoidales bacterium | reverse complement strand
GCCCTGTGCCTTCGTTCTTTAACTGCGCTATGCGTTCTCTCTCATCAATGCTCAGATGCTTATACTGTTTTCCCATATCCACTTAGAGTACCAGACCCCTTTCTGCTCCTCCAAGTGTTGCACTTCATTATTGAACCCGCGATTACGAGATTCGCTAGAGATGAAGCGATTCAAACTTGGCTCTCTCATTTTGACAGAGGCCGTTGTTGATACTATTGAAGGCATGAGAGCATGCCAGGAATACGGAAAGGTTTTTGCGGTTACTCTAGGCGGATGACGATCTCGATGAAAGCCCAAACGAGTAATAACCCGAGATCATTCTGAAACGATTGGTCTGTAAAGGGAAGGAAAAGTCACGAATGAGAATACTTCCCTTCCCCACGAACTGATAACCCTCGTTTCTTTTGCATATCACGGTAAAAACGAGGTTGCCAAAGAAATGACTACGGTGGATGATTTACAGGAGGTGTTGTTAACTCTCTCCCTCTGTTTCGTACGACAAATCTGGAAGCACAATGCAGTACTGATTAAAAGTGGAGTTAGACCAGTTGTGTCGGCGTTTGCGTTTGCTTTGATATAACATAGGAGGCGGGCGTCGGCTCCTTCCACAACACCGGCGGCATCGTGACTACAGAAACCGTGGATTGTTGACAGGATACAACCATTCGTTTGATTTGAAGTCCGTTCAATGCGATTTAATTTATAAATACTGGCACCCGACCAGTCCCAGTAGGGTGACTGACTTCAGAAATATCCTTCAAAGCCAGTATTTTTCGTTGTAAAATGCCTGTGTTATAATCCAACTAGTCTTTACGTCTGAATGGAGGTCGCTATGGAATGCCCTAAGTGCAGGCATAAAATACACATCAATTTAACGCCTGAAGAACTGATTTATTGCCCTTACTGCGAACAAAGAATGATCCCACCCCAAGAATTCAATGTATGTCACGTCTGTGGAGGGGAGTTGCCCCCTGGCTCGATCTATTGTTTGATCTGCGACAATAAACTGGTGTCAGAGAAAGCACCGATTACCGACCAACATCCAACTCTTCCTCACCAGATCATCCGTGAGGATATCCCGAGTACGGTTCACGAGGAATCCCCTGCAGTTCAGAAACCGAAGCCTAGTTCCATGTCTCCCCCTAGAGGAACATCACCTCCGCTATATGAAGATCTACCCGCCGGATACCAGGCGGTCGTACTTCCTTCAGGCCATTACCGAAGAGACATTCCCCTTCAACAGGTACACAAGGAATCCCCTGTTGTCGGGCAGACGCCCATGGAGCTCCGGGTGACGCCCTCCCCGAAGGTAATCTCTCCACAATTTGTGGAAGAAACGCCGGTGATCAGGCTCCCCTCAGCTCAAACTATTCTGCAAGTCAACGAAGATGCCGTCCTTCCTGTGAACGCGGAGTCACCCACCGCACAGAAGCCACCGGAGGTGCAAGCGATACCCGTTCCGAAGATAATCCCAACGCATTTTGTTGAGGAAGTGCCGGTGATCAATATTCCCCCAGCTCAAACTATTCTGCAAATCAACAAGGCACCTCCTCCCCTTGTTCTCGCTAATGACGCTTCACTCGTCGTGCAAAAAACGGCAGAGGCGCAATTGATGCCCGTTCCAGAGATAATTCCGACCCATTTTGTTGAAGAAGCACCACCTCCCGGATATACGCAACCTCAAACTCGCCCTGTTTTAAACCTCGAGGAAATCGCGCAGACAGTGAACGAGGAACATCCGGTCGTTACACAGGAACCGACGGAAGCTCCCACAACTCACCAAATTGGAGATATCACTCCAAACAACGAGTTCGCTTTTTGCATGGCCTGCGGCCACAAGCTACCCTCCGACTCATTCTATTGCCCGCGCTGTGGAAAAAGCATCAAGGTACCTGAAATACCCAATGCCATGGTCGAGTCGCTCCATCTCCGTGACGTTCCTCGGTATGAAGATGCCGTAAGCCCGAAAAACGAGGAACCCCCTATTATAAAGAACCCGCCGGGACCTCGTGAGATTCCCTCTCAAGGGACAACTCCTCCGAACATAAGTGATAAACCCGCGCCCATACCCATCCGGTATGTCCAGCCCAAATACCGGCAAGTATCGTCCCGCGAGCCCATCTCAGAAGTAATGGACGACAGGGCGCCCGCCATGCAACCGTTCCCGAGAGCCAAAGCCCCGTCCAGATCACCATTTAAGCCTTTGTGGTCGAAAATCAAGGACTGGGGAGTAAAAGCCATATCTCAACCGAGGGATTTCTTCAGCGGGCAATGGAGGCTGCGCAAGCTCTACGGCAAATGGGCTAAAGAAAGTGCTATTGCGCCAGAAGACATACCCTCAACTGAAGCGTTAAAACAGATAACCAGAGAAGGCAAAGCACCGCCTTTTCAGCCTATTCGGCTGGTTTATCTTATACTGGGCGCGATTGTGATTGTGGCTTTTTTTATCCTTATCGGCGTTACCATGAGCCGCTGTGCATAAATGCTGACTGAATGGGTGATCTGAAACGCCGAACATCGTACTGGATATTAGGGGATGATAAAAACTAAGGCTAAGTTAAACCGTGCAAGTGGGTAACTTTCCAGTTTTGGCAAGGAAAACCTCACGAGTGATGTATAGTGAATTTTCGTTGATATCATAACCGGTTTACAGGCATTGATTTCATGATTACCGAAGGCACAAGTATATGATACTCAATGAGCTTCTGGCGACCACCAGGAGCAGAGCCTAGACGATGCGAATGTCACATGCCAAAGTAATTGTCAATCCGGTAGCAGGCGGTGGCTCAATCCGTAAACAGTGGCCACGAATCTGCAGTCAACTACGGGATGTTGGCCTTTCATTTGACTATGAATTCACAAAGAAGCCCGGGCATGCCATAGAAATCGCCAAAAAGGCGATCGATGCTGACTACCGCTATCTTATTGCCGTTGGTGGGGACGGAACGATAAACGAGGTAGCCAACGGTTTGTTACGTTCAAACAATTCGGGTAACGCAATTCTTGGCATCATCAGCGCCGGAACAGCGAACTGCTTTGGCCGTTCGCTTGGTATCGCTCAGGATGAGACCCGTTCCTTCTCAATGTTAGCCAAACGTAAAACAACTCCTATAGACATCGGTGTGGTTGAATACTGCAAACGAGGACAGTCTTTGCAGCGTTTCTTTTTGAACGAAGCCAGCATAGGTTTTGGAGCCGCAATTGTAAGTAACTGGAAGCGCTTGCCTAATCATCATGGTCGCGCTGTCAATAATAAGCTTAGAGCTATGATAGGTTATAGCGCTATATTCACCCACCGAAACAAAAGGATCAAACTCAGTATTGACGATGAAGTCGAGGACATTTGTGTCTGCT
>CAZUXO010000118.1:0-8746 GCA_964624325.1 uncultured Dehalococcoidales bacterium | reverse complement strand
GCCATAGATATCCGCGGCGGCAAGTGCGTGCGCCTTTACCAGGGCGATTTCACCATGGAGACGGTCTTCTCCAACGACCCGCTTGAGATGGCACTCCAGTGGCAGTCGCTGGGCGCTACACGTCTTCAAATTGTTGACCTGGACGGTGCCGCCACCGGGGAGCCTGGCAATCTGGATATTATCCAGCACATCGCTTCCACCGTATTCATTCCCATAGAGGTGGGTGGGGGCATCCGCACTGTGGCTACCATGGAAAAATTGCTCAAGATTGGAGCCGATCGCGTAGTGCTGGGAACCTCGGCGGTAAACCACCCCGAAATGTTACAGGAAGCCTGCCGCAAGTTTTGTCAGGCAATCGTAGTTTCCATAGATGCGCGAGGTGGCTTTGTGGCTACACACGGCTGGAAACAGGCTACTGAGCTATCTGTGGTGAGCTTCACTCGCTCCATGGTGGATTTGGGCGTGCGGCGCTTTATCTTTACCGACATCGGGCGTGATGGCACGCTTACCGAGCCTAACTTTTCTGCTCTCTTCGAGCTTATGGATACGACCAAGTTCCCGGTCATCGCCTCGGGTGGCATCTCCTCAATCCTGCACCTTAAACTGCTCAAGAAACTGGGGGTTGAGGGCGCCATAATCGGACAGGCGCTTTACACAGGTGCCATCAATCTATCGCAGGCCCTTGTCGCCGTGGAGAACTGACGGCCAAGCCGTCGTCTTTTGTGGGGACGCGGCTAATCAGATATTTCAGCTGTTGGTAGCTTTGAGGAGTAGCGGAACCCCGCTTTGTGTAGTCTGGTGATACATAAATTTATTTTGCTTGCGGAGTGATTGCGTAAATTCCCACGTCGTCCGTCTCAGGTGGACTTTCCGGAATGACATTTGGACAATTGGAGGCATTTATGCTTAACATAAAGTGGGATGAAAAAGGATTGGTGCCGGCCGTGATTCAGGACGCCGAATTTAGTGATGTCCTCATGCTGGGATATATGAATGCCGAGGCGCTCAAGTTGACCATAGAGAGCGGGCATGCCTGGTTTTGGAGTCGCAGCCGCCAGGAACTCTGGCACAAGGGAGCCACTTCAGGCAATTATCTAAAGGTGAACGAGGTCTGGTACGATTGTGATATGGATGCCGTGCTGGTTAAGGCTAGGCCAATGGGTCCGACCTGCCATACCGGAGATCGAAGCTGCTTTTTCAGGCGTCTTACGGCTGAGGATTTAGCGGAATAGTCAGTGGTTCCGCCGCTATCACACCGTCGGCCATGAGCACCTCTTTGAGGGCTGCAATGGCCACTTCAACCATTTTTTCATCCGGCTGACGCGTGGTGAAGCTTTGCAACCACATGCCGGGGGCCACCAGCCATTTCACAAAGATATTTTCCATGTGGCGCGCGCCGTATTGAGTCACTTCGTAGGCGATGGAGGCTATAACAGGTAGCAGCAAAATGCGCGATAGTATCAGTAACCACAGCGTCTGTTTTCCGACCAGGCTGAAAATGAGTATGGCGATTAGCATTACCGCCAGCAGGAAGGCCGTACCGCAGCGAGCATGAGCCGTTGAATATTTCTGAACCGACTCTGGTGTGAGTTCCACCCCACCTTCGTAAGCATGTATTGTCTTGTGCTCCGCCCAATGATAGGAGAAAACGCGTCGGATGTCTGGCATGAAACCCACGCTTTTCAGGTAAATAAGGAAAATAGCCAGGCGGATGCCACCTTCCGCCAGATTAAAAGGCAAGCTGCCTTGCATGCCCGGCATGAGCCATTTGGTAAGAAACAAAGGCAATATGGAGAATAGGCCTACGGCAAAGACCATTGACGTCAGCAAGAGGCCTCCTAGCATAACCCCGCTTACCTTTGAGCTTTCCTTTTTGACTTCAGTGTTTTTGGTTTCGTCGGCATCTTCGAGGGCGATGTTAGTCGAGAAAATAAGGGACTCTGTTCCCAGTATCATTGCTTCCAGCATAGCTATGACGCCGCGGGTGAAGGGTATTTTGCGCCAGCGCCCCGTGTAGATTGGGTGCAGGGGGTGGACATCTTTAGCCAGGCTGCCATTTGGTCGTCTGACAACCGTGGCGATAGTTTTCGCCCCTCGCATCATCACCCCTTCCATCACCGCCTGGCCGCCGTATCTGAATTTCTCAGTCATATCGCTTCTCCCTAATAAAAAGGAGCGGACTAAAGCCCGCTCCTTTTGAGTCTAGTTCAAAACCTGTCCTACTTGGCGTCTTTAGCGTAGCGCTGTTTGAATCGCTCTACACGGCCAGCTGTGTCAATCATGCGCTTGCTGCCTGTATAGAAAGGATGGCAGGCGCTGCAAAGCTCAACCTTCAGCGTCTTGCGTGTGGAGCCGGTGGTGAATGTGGTCCCGCATGAGCAGGAAACTTGCGCATCTGTGTAATACTTCGGATGAATCTTTTCTTTCATAGGTTAACTCTCAGCGTAAACGCTGACCTTTCTGCGATTCTTGCCGGCGGGCTCGAATTTAACCGCGCCATCAACGGTGGCGAAGAGGGTGTGGTCTCGTCCGATGCCGACGTTATTCCCTGCTTTGACGTGCGTGCCCATCTGGCGTACCAATATGGTGCCGGAAGTGACTTTTTCGCCTCCGAAACGCTTGACTCCAAGCATTTTAGGCTTGCTGTCACGGCCGTTGCGGGAGGAGCCTGCGCCTTTCTTATGAGCCATTGTCGGTTACCTCTTTCTTGGTTGTTACCCGGCGGCGGGGCTTGGCGGCGGGTTTTTCAGCCGTGGTGGCCGCTTCGGCAATGCCGGGACCGCTGATGCTGTCGATAGTGAGTTCTGTGAAAGACTGGCGGTGACCGATCCTGCGGCTGTAGCGTACCTTGGCCTTGTACTTCATGCCGATGATCTTGACGCCGCGGCCATCCCCTTTGGATGTGCAGGTGACTTTGGCACCTTCGATAATGGGTTTACCCAGAATAAGGTTATCACCGTCACTGATGGCCAGCACGCGGTCGAGATCAATGGTGCCACCCTCGGCAACATCCAGAGATTCCACCTTCAGGCTTTCGCCCGGGCTGACCTTATATTGTTTACCCCCGGTTTCAATTATCGCGTAAATAGTAACACCTCCGCTTGACAAAGGTTAATTATAGCAAAGGCTTGAATAGGGGTCAAATAGGGGGGAAGTGTTGCGGCTGTCGGGCAGGATAAACCCTTCTTGATACCACCAGATTATCGTTGTTCTGCCTTTCCCAAAACTTAAAGGGCTGTGTTCCCTGGCTCTGTCTGGGATGCCTACCGTGGAACGGACTTTGAAAATACGTTTATTACTACTACTCCTAATACAATAAAACCTATCCCAATTATCGTTGGCGCGTCCAGTGTTTGTTTGAAATATAGCCACCCGATTATCGAAATCAAGGTGATTCCAATACCTGACCAGATCGCGTAAGCGATCCCTATTGGTATTGAGCGTAATGTAAGCGAAAGAAAATAAAATGAGATGCCGTAACCAATAACAACAAACAAAGAAGGAAGTATTTTGGTGAACCCTTGAGAAGGTTTCAGGGCAGAGGTTGCCATCACTTCCGAGACTATTGCTATGAGCAGGTATATCCATTTCATATTGGTATTCCCTCCGATTACAGATTCACTACCCGCCTTTTTCAGGGGAGAAGGTGTAGCCTGTCATTCACTTAAATTGTATGCAATAGCAAGGTGTGATAGGCATTTCCACTGAGTCACCACCTGAATATTATGCATGAAAAAATCCTCCATCAATTTACCGGTGCAATATGGCAGCCAAACTGTGTGCATTGGGAAACCCTTCCGGTGTGATCTCCAGCGGAGCCAATTGTAACTTCATAAACACCTGTATTAACCTTGGAGCCATTTTTCTTACCGTCCCAAGATGGGGGCATCGGGAATTGGTTACTAGCGTTCAGACCGTGGCATGATAGACACATCCCAATGTAAATATTTAGCACCACAGATCTGTGAGTGGAGATCTCTCGTGCCGTGGCTGGCAAGGTAAGCAACAAGGGAGATGTAGGTGTAGGTGGTTTGGTGGCAGGGGTAATCGGTGGCACAGTCTCGCCTCGAGTAACGGTGATTGTAACAGGAGGTTCAACAATTGTTATCGGCGGATGAGTAATCGTCTGAGACTGAATCAATGTTGTTGTAACCCTAGTCGATATCGTAGGTTGAGTTGTGGATATTGTGGGCAGACTGATTTCAGAGTGAGTGACCGTCAAAATTGGTTCTTCGGCGTCACATCCCAACGTAAATAGCAGGAAGGCAACCGCCAGAATGGTCAAGACGTAGTTTTGTTTCATATTTAGTAAAACCTGAAATATGAGATTACTTATTCAACCAGTTTATTGTATTTAAGAGGTCGATATTTTAGTTGGGTAACTGGCGGTAGAAATGTGTCCGATGCTGTTGCCATTTACTTGAAATATTTGACACTTTCCATGATCCAATATCCGTATATTTCTAGTAAAAAAACGTTAAACCTAAGTACAACCATTGTAAAGCCTGCGGGATTGTCCCCAATGCCAAAAACTACATATCCAGGCTGTATTCTGCCGAGCTGTCTGGCGATTCCCATACCTCGACGGAAGATAGTTTGAAGCCTGGGAGTTTTTTTTGAAGTTCGTTGTAAACCGTAGAGGCGATATTTTCAGACGACGGGTTGATCGTGCTAAAAGGAGGAACTTCGTTCAGGTTGGTGTGGTCGAAGCGCTCCAGCACATCGTTTAGCCTGGCCTTCAAATCCCTGAAGTCGAAGGCCAACCCTACTTCATTCAGTTTGGAAGTTCGCAGGCGCGCCACCACGCGGAAGCGGTGGCCATGCAGGTTCTCGCATTTACCCTGATACCCTCTGAGGGCATGTGCCGCATCGAAGTGCTGTTCAACCGATATCTGGTACATTTCATTTCACCTCTTCTTTGGTCGTCTCCGTGGTCTCTGGATCGCATGTTTGCACAAACTTGAAAACTCCTTGCAATCCTCGTTCGAGTTCAGCCAGCATTTTCTTCACAGACTTGCCACTCACGGGGTGTGTCAGTTCCGGGGCTATCTCATTAAGCGGCACCAGCACGAAGGCGCGCTCAGGGATGCGGGCGTGGGGAATGGTGAGAGTGGGGCTATTGAGTATCTCGTTGTCGTAGAACAGAATGTCTATGTCCATTGGGCGCGGCATGTAGGGTTTTGAAGGCACACGGCCTAGCTTGGCCTCGATGCCCTTGACCAGCGATAACAGGGGCAGTGGTTCGAGCGTGGTATAGACGTGAGCCGCCATGTTAAGGAAGCGGGTCTGGTCGGGGTTGCCTTCGGGCGTTGTGTCATATATCGACGACACCTCTCCCAGGCGCAGCCGCTCAGCCAGGAAACCAAGAGCACTGTCCAGGTTTTCCTTTCGGTTGCCAACATTTGATCCAAGACATAAGTAAACCGAGACCTGCTTATCGCTCATGGTTTTACCTCCTGATGATGGAGTCGCTCATTTTAGCCACTCGTGACATGAATTTAACGTCGTGTACGCGGATGATGTCGGCCCCGTTCGCTATGCCGATGGCGGTCGTGGCTGCCGTGCCTTCGAGTCGCTCTTCGACGGGCAGGTCCAAAGTCAACCCGATAAATGACTTGCGCGAAGTGCCCAGCAAAATAGGCCTGCCCAGTACCTTTAACTCGGACAATCGGCGGATAATCTCCAGATTCTGCTCCAAAGTTTTTCCGAAGCCGATACCGGGGTCGACGATGATATTCTCATTAGCCACTCCGGCATCTTTGCAGATTCCTATGCTGTGTTTTAGGTCGGTGATGATCTCAGTCATGATATCACCCTTACAGAGTTTGTCTCGCTGATTGGAGGTTAGCACGATGGGGATGTTGTGTTCGGCTGCTAGCTCGGCCAGTCGTATCTCCTGTTTCAATCCCCAGACGTCATTTATGATTTCAGCGCCGGCGCAGATAGCCCTTTTGACTACTTCATACTTGTAGCTATCCACGCTGATTGGTATGTTTAACTCCCTTGATAGCCTCTCGATGACAGGAACAACTCGTTCAGCCTCCTCGTCTGTTGTTATCGGTTGGGAGTTGGGTCGGGTGGACTCGCCGCCGATGTCGATGATGTCGGCCCCCTCAGCCACAAAATGTTTGGCCTGCTCGACTGCTGCTTCGATGGTTGATAATCCGTCGCCGGAAAAGGAATCTGGGCTGAGGTTGATGACGCCCATGACGAAGGTGTGTTCGCCCCATTTGAAGAGGCGTTGGCGACAGGTGGTGGCCTTGAGTGGTTTATCCAAATACCCTCTCCTCTGGATTGATTGTATATGGTCGGACAGGGTTCGGCAAACACCTGTTGCATTTTGAGAAAAGCGTATTTCGTTTTTTGGCGGTAGAAGATTCAGGTTGGAGGCCCATCGTGAAAAGACTTACTCTACGGCATGTAAACTAGGAACAATCGCAACTTTCCTCTTTGCTCCCGGTCAGTGCCGCTTTGATCATGGCGGCTGCGCAACCCACACCGCTCTGCACGATGATGGCGTTAGTCGGGCAGTTGAGGGCGCAGGCGCCGCATTCCATACAGGCTTCTTGTTTTACCAGTTGGGCAGTTTTACCCTCTGCGAAGACCCCGTGAGGGCAGACTTCCCAGCACATGGCACAGCCTATGCAGAGCTCACTCATATACTGGAGTGTGTTGATTTTATACGAGTTGAACATTTCAGACCACCTTTAGAGGAACCTTGCGATGATATTTATCATGATGCCAAGGACGAAAGAAATTGCCATGGGGCGGATATAGCTGCGCATTTCGGCTTTCACACCGCTGCGTGAGGTAATTGTGCTGGCTCCGGTGAAGTTAAGCGCGATGAGTGCCACAACTGACGGCCAGATGAGCATATTGCTCAATCCGCTCAGGACTTTATGCGCAGTCGAGGCACTCGTGTTCAGCCATAGCGCGTCAGACAGCACCATGGCTAAAGTGACGACGATGCCCAGGCTCCAGCCCTTGGTGCTGAAATCCTTGGTAGGCAGCCATGGCAGCAGCAAAGGAAAGAAAACTGCCCCGCTCACGATAGTCAGCACCACCAGTAGCGACCCGGTCCACCCGCCCCAGAAATAAAGTGCAACTGCTGCAATTAATAAATACAAAAAGTAACCCAGCAATTCCACGGGTGCCAGCATCAGGCGGTCGAGTACTCCGAAGCGTACCAGTCGCATCTCGGAGGTGGCTTTATGCGTCTTGAGATACATCGGCAGGTCGGCGGCACGTACAGGGCCATATTCCACCTTGAAGCTGGACTGTTTTTTAACGAGGTGAGCCGCCACGCCGGGTGCCCCTAGTTGTGGCAGGATGACGGTGCGGTGGCGCACCACTTTGGCAAGCTCCGAAGTTTCTATGCGTTCCACCAGTTCCTCGGTGCCGAAGGTCCCTTTGCCGGCGGCGCACCATACGTTAATGCCAAAAGTATTGATGACCAGGATATAGGCATCGACGCCCTTGAGCCCAGTGCGCAGGGCGTCGAAGCTGAGTGTATAGTTGGCGCTCACCAGCACGGGGGAGTCGGAGTTGGGGTGGCCAATCGAGTAAAGACCTGGAATAACGCGGTGTTCACCGCGCTTCCATCTCCAGCGCGCCAGGATATGATCCCAGCGGTTGGCCACCGTGAGGTTGGGTGAAGTGGGGAATATGGAGATTCCGTCTGGGACCGTCTCGTCAGCTCGCATTGATTACCTCATTCGGTTTGTAATTGCATATTCTACCATGCGCATAACTAATTGCAACAAATAAACTTCTCAAATATGGTTGAATTGTCTTGTCACATTTGTTCTATTTATGGTAATATGGTCTTAGACAAATATGACCACAGAAAAAGACAAGGCACTTGAGCTGGCAATTGACCAAATTGAAAAGCAATTTGGTCAGGGTGCTATCATGCGTTTTAACGATAGCTCGGCGCAGGTCAAGATTGGCGTAATTCCCACGGGCTCAGTGGCGCTGGACATTGCGCTTGGGGTGGGGGGTATTCCGAGGGGCCGTGTCACCGAAATTTTCGGACCCGAGAGTTCGGGCAAGACCACTCTGGCACAACACATCATTGCGGAGGCTCAGAAATTGGGTGGTAGGGCGGCCTATATTGACGTGGAACATGCTCTCGACCCGGCATATGCCAAAACCTGTGGTATCAACCTGGATGAGCTTCTCATCTCTCAGCCAGATACGGGTGAAGAAGCTTTGGAGATATGTGAGACATTGGTGCGCTCAAGCGCACTCAACATTGTCGTAGTGGATAGCGTTGCCGCTTTGGTGCCTCGCGCCGAAATTGAGGGCGAAATGGGCGACGCTCACGTAGGATTACAGGCACGGTTGATGTCGCAGGCTCTGCGCAAGTTGACAGCTTCCATCGGGCGCACAGAGACAGCGGTAGTCTTCATAAACCAGCTAAGGGAAAAAGTAGGCATCATTTTTGGTAACCCTGAGGTGACGCCCGGCGGACGCGCTCTTAAATTCTACAGCTCGGTGAGGATCGACCTGCGACGCATTGAGACAATCAAGCAGGGCGACAAGGTTATCGGTACGCGCGTCAAGGCCAAGATCGTCAAGAACAAGGTGGCCCCGCCCTTCCGTATAGCGGAGTTCGACATCATGTTCTCCTGCGGCATAAGCCGCGAGGGTGATCTGGTAGACCTGGGTGCCAAGCTGGATGTATTGAAAAAAGCTGGAGCCTTTTTCTCCTACGGTGACATTCGAGATCGGAAGAGCACACGTC
>CAZUXO010000117.1:0-3451 GCA_964624325.1 uncultured Dehalococcoidales bacterium | reverse complement strand
CCCCACCCATCCGTGATAAATTCTATGGTCCCGCTTTCATCCGTACGGTAGATATTGGGCGGCCCCAACCTCCCGTTCAGTCTGTCTAACACTTCCTTTTGGGGGTGACCGTAGCCATTCTGGCCCACCGAGATTAAGGCTATCTGTGGCATCAGTACGTCAAGAAACTCATCGGATGTCGAGGTGTTAGAACCGTGGTGCGCCACCTTGAGTACGGTGCTTTGGGGGAGCCTCCTCTCGTAAGAAAGCCCAAGCTCCCCCTCCCACATCAGGTCGCCAGTAATGAGAAGGGTAATCGCCCCATATCTGATTTGTAAAACTACAGAGTTATTGTCGATGTCGGATTCAGTACCGGTGAGCAAAGAAGAGGGAGGGTTGAGCACATTAATGAGTATGTCCCCCAGTTTTATCTCCTGGTATGCTTGTGCCAGTGTAAATTTGATGTTCTTTTCCGATATCAGCCTCTGCCATTCATCAAATAAAGGCTTATCGTATTCTCCCTCGTCGGAGGTCGCCAAAGCAGGATACACCACTTCTCCAACCTGATATCGACTGAGCACCTCGACCAACCCAGCTAGGTGGTCAGCATGGGGGTGGGTCAGGATGACTAACTCAATGCTTCTATCCCAGAATGGGAGCCATTTACCAAGCTCAGCGCCGATGGTCTGAGGGCTGGGACCTCCGTCGATGAGAATGTCGAAGTTGCCTTGCCGGATCAAGGTGGCATCCCCTTCCCCAACGTCCATAAAGTAGACGTGTGCCTTTTCGTCGGGGTGGTAAACATATACCAATATGGCTAAGATAACCGTTACACCCACAAGGATAACGAGCCATTTCCTAGCCGATTTCGAAAACATTCAGTGTCTCCTGTTTATTCTCACTTAAGGGCATGGGAGAAAAATAGACCGAATGCTACCTCAAAGGTCTTATCTCCGGATGCTTCAACCAGCTCTTCTCTCCTTCAAGCTCATGATAAATCCGACTTCCGGTATACGGAAAGAAACGAGGATTGCTGCGTTCATCCATCGTGTACACCCGCAATGTCAATAGATCGGGCGTTTCGTTCATCTAGTGGAGGCCCATTCTAAGATTAACTTTGCGCGTCTTCGGCGAGCCAGCCACAAAGCGGTGACTGCCAAAAACCCATAGTAGACCAGAATCATAATTGTGCTGATACTGCTGGTCATGAGCACGGAATAAGGCACATGACCAAACACCCTAGCCACCAACAGCAGATATGTAGTGAAGAGCCAAACTACCCAGCCCAACAACTGAGCCAGTGGGAAGTATATCAATCCCGCTAGTGCTGACAGCACGCCTAGAATCATGACAGCGGGTAGCACGGGTACGGCTAAAAGAGTGGTCAAAGGCGCCACAAGAGACACCAAACCGAAATATGCGGCGGAAACCGGCCAGACTGCCAGTGTGGCCGCCAACGTCATAGTGAAACTCTCCAGTACAAAGTTTAACCTCGAGGCGAGGCCGATTTCTCTCTTCCTCGTTTTCTCTATCCAGCGGGTTACACTGCTCATCAAGAGAGGATACAGGAATATTATTCCGGCCATGGAGAGCACGCTGAGCTGAAAGGACACGTCCCATAGGACCATGGGATTGAAGGCGACCATAAGGGCAGCGGCCAAGCACAACGCCGGTCCGGCGTTTTTCTGGCGCCCCAACAGCTCGGCTACGAGGAATAACGAAGCCATGATGGCTGCACGCATGACTGATGGAGAGACGCCGCTTATCACCGTATAGAACCAGATAACCACCAGCGTCAACCAGACATACAGGTAGAATTTCTTTCCAATAACTCGGCTCATGATAAGCGACAATAACCCTGCAACGATTGTCAGGTTCATACCAGAGATTGCCAACACGTGCGTTGTACCGGAGCGGGTAAAATCCGTATTAACTTCATCGGAGATATTCCCACGCAGGCCCAGAACTATGCCTTGGGATAAAGCAGCTTGTGGCTCGGGGAGAATACGCCCCATGATCCCCGCCAGCTTGTGTCGCAAACCGTAAGTCCAGTTCAGAAGAAACAAACCGTGGCCGCCGGAGTCAAGTTTTATTGCAGGATACAGAATAGTTGAGTACACCGATTGCTTCGCCAGGTAGGCCTGATAATCGAAATCGGCAAAGTTCACTGGTGTTGCGAGGTTTCCAGTGACGTCGAGCAAGTCGCCATAGCTATAGGATGGATAGCGCGGCGCGTACATCATGACCATGCCGGACACTGCCCTCCACTTCTCATTAACCTTTATAGCCTCGGTGGATAGTTTGTACCGAGTGATTTTGTCCTGGACATCGGGTTCCAGGCTCACAACGCCTCGCAAAGTGACTCCCCCCAATTCGTTATAGTATTTTATCTGAGTGCTGTCCTGAGGGACCAGCGCGGAATGATAGCAAAGCGCACCACCTCCGAGTGCTAGCAGGCACAGGCTGGTAATAACTATTACTCCTTTACGACCCCTCAAAATTAATAGAGGAAGAGGAACCAACGAAACTAGGAGGATTGACGAAGAAAGATTGTAATTTGCACCCAGAAAGACCCCGGTTATCCATGCTAAGCTGAGCGCTGCCAGAGCCACCTCAGGAGGACCCCATCGCGGTTGTCATGATTTATCCGAAACGGTGATCATGTCCGTGATCTTGTCCAAAGTTGCCTGGCCTATGCCCTTCACCTGAAGCAGCTCACTGACGTCCCGGAAAACCCCGTTCTGTTCGCGATAGGTGACTATATCGCGGGCGTGAGTATCGCCGATGCCAGGCAAAGCTGCCAGCAACCAAGCTTCAGCGCGATTGATGTCTATGCGCTGTATGCCCACGACGGAGACTGGATCGGGAATGGTAAGGGTGACCGAAGCAAGGTCTGCGCCACTTTTAAGGCCTCCGGCGGACTGAACAAGATCGTCGAGACTGTCTCCTTGGGCAAAGGGATACAAGCCGGGGTAGTTGACCGCACCCGCAATAAAAATGTTCCCTGTGAAGGTGACGTCCCTGGTAGTGATTATGATTTGTTTTGAGTGCGCTGCATTGCAAGCCGGAAGAGTCATCAAAGCGATTATTAAGCAAGGTGACAGAAAACTGACGAGTGCATGAGCGGCGTGCTTGGAGAACATACCAGTATTATAGCCAAAACAATGAAAATGGCAATAATATCTGGCCTGTTACCCTTAAGCAATAGCAGGGAGTATGAGATCCCCTATGTAAATATCCACCAGTCAAACATTTAGCTAAGAAGGCTGGAGCCAAATCCAGAATTATGAACCTGTAAGTGCGAACCGCAGGGACTCCTCAGCATCGGCGGGAGATATAGCAATAACCTGATCATTAGCGGCAATTACTGTGTCGGGCACAGGAATAAAAGGTTTTTGACCTTGGCGAACTATGAGAGAGAGCACGGTTTCGGCTGGCAAAGCCAGCTCTTTGATTTTCTTCCCTACGCTAG
>CAZUXO010000116.1:0-2535 GCA_964624325.1 uncultured Dehalococcoidales bacterium | reverse complement strand
ATGATATATCCAGCGAAAACTCCATCTTGAGTGTGCACAATCCGTGTTTGATTTCCCCCCTTGGGATTAAAGGTCGCCGCATTGTTGGTCACAACCTCTATTTTTGTCTGACGGGCAAAGGGTTTAGTGAGTAATGGGGTTACACTATACTGGCCGAATTTATCGTTAACGCTAACATGATACGTGCCCGATTCTTTCGGAGTCGTGGTGAGCGTCGCTAACTTAGTCTCACCCGGCTTAAGATTTACTTCTACCTTATCCGACCAAACGGAAGCGTTTTGCGTTTGCTTGTGTTGAAAGACTACCGTGTAGCTGCCCTCGGTGCCTCCGATATTGCTCACTTGGATTGAGATGGCCGCCTGTTCACCGACCATAACTGCCGTTGGGGTGATAGTTAAGTCGCCTAGGATGAAGCGGGCTGGTGACAGGGGTACAGATGGCGTTATTGTTGAACTCTGGCTGGGTGTTGGCATAGTGGTTGTTGGAAGCTGACTCGGTTCATAGGGGAATGAAGGTGACAGTGTAGATGCGGATGTGGACCCACTAGTTGCGGTCGATTGAAACGTATTCGTTGGTGGTGGTTCTTTGATGGTTTCAGTTACTGCTTGAGAGGCCGCCTGTTCAGTTGCTGTGCACGATATTAAGAATGCTATTGAACCGAAAGCAGCACCGCTCGACATGATTCCGGCATCAAACAGAAACTCTCTTCTTGATATATTTTTGGAGCGCTTCTCCCTTTCCATTGTCTACCTTCTTCGATATGCGAGTTTGCTTTCATTCCAAACTATAGGCTCTTTCAACACCCTACTCCTGCCCCGCAGGTTTGACAGAACTGATCGCTCAATTTTAAAGGAGCACTGCAATAATGGCATTTGGGCACTCTATTCACAACATAATATACCATTCTGACTTTAGCGGTTAGCACCCTCAGGGAAAAGAAACGTATGGCTCAATAATGTGAGCGAAAAGTTTGTTTTTTCGAACTACACTCTGGGCATCGGGAGGCGAACTGGTAGGATTGGTTTGAAGTGGGTGGGATTCAATCAAGGTGAATTTCAATGAGAATATGAATACTGTCGTGGGGTAAAGTTCTGTTAGTTGGATCTCAGTATCTGATATCTAGGATGATCATTTCGGTATATCGAAATGGTGGAGCTCAGTGTACGATAGCTAGAACATTTAGAGTGATGTTTACGTTCGGGTCATAATACCCAAACCAAAGGGGAACTATCCGCTGAAATCAAGCTGAAAATAGAACCAACTTTTCCCACCGTCCGAAGGAAAACCGACCTCCATTATATCGCTCAAGGGTGTCCCGGTGCGTGGGACTGACAGACTATAGCCGTATTCCATGTTTTCTCGTCCTTCCAAACCCAGCTTCATTGGGTCACCTAAACTCTGGCCTTCTGTGTCCATTGGATATAAGAGCCCCGACGAACCCAGTAAGTAAAACCGCTCTTGACTATCTTGAAATATTCGACAGTATTGGCCTGCTTCACCCGGAAGTTCCTCATCAAACAGAATGGTACCGGAAGTGGAAACGATCCGATGTATAACTTGCCATCTTCCGCCAGTAGTCGCCCCAGCCCTCGAATAGATAATGTGCATGCGTTCTTTCGTATCAAGATAAGCTTCATGAAGTTTTAGCCACGGATCAGGATATTGGTCTGTAGGCACCTCTTCCGCGTAAGAGAGGACTTTAATTGTGTCTGCATAGATATTATTTATTCTCCAATAACGGAATGCATTAAAAATCCAAGGGGTGACTCCCGGTGGTAGAGTATATGTATATCCTAGTTCAGTCCTCGGTACATCCCTGGTTGCTACCAAGGAAAGTTGCCCATTGGGGCTAGGGAATACGTATGCATAAGCGTACATATAATCAAGTTTGTTGGTCTGGGTTACCCACCGCGACTGTGATGGTATGTGGAATGCCCACCTGAGCCCTGCCCCGGTGAACGCCCCCTTGTTTAAAGGATCAGATCCATTCGGAACGCCCGAATTAATACAAAGATCACCATTTGCATCAGTACCAGCCGTGGGGCGTTGTTGAGTTCCTTCATCAACATTGGGTATTCTGGTGGATGCCATCACCAGCTTTCCGTCTTTGGGTTTTCCCGACCACATCGTACCGATGCCATTCGACCAACCGATTACATGTAGTGTTCCATCAGGAGATGCCAGCAGGTTTACAGGGAAGGTTCCGGCATCGCCTTGTGCAATTACTGCCCAGATACCATCTGATTGCCTTTTTGCCAATCGCCATTCATGGTCATAATCGCCATTATGTTCGACTATATACGCAGTGAAAACACCATCTTGAGTACGAATAATCCTTGTCTGATTTCCCCCTTTAGGATTAAAAGTTGCCGCTTTATTGGTCACAACCTCTATTTTTGTCTGACGGGCAAAGGGTTTAGTTGCCAAGCGTTGCGTTACAGTATACTGGCTGCCCTTGTTGTTAACGTTGATAAAATACGTGCCCGATTCCTTCGGAGTCGTGGTGAACGTCGCCGTCCTGGTTTCACCGGGCTT
>CAZUXO010000115.1:0-2890 GCA_964624325.1 uncultured Dehalococcoidales bacterium | reverse complement strand
AAGGTGTTTGCCAGGCAGCTTCAGGGACTGGCGGTCAAAGGCGACGTCGTATTCGGCCTCAGCACCAGTGGCAACTCGCTGAATGTCATTTTGGCCATGGAAGAAGCCAAGCGCCTTGAAGCCATCACTATTGCATTTATGGGCAGCGACGGAAAGCTCAAGGATAAGGTTGATCATGCGCTCCAGGTGCCTTCCCGCAATACCGCCCGTATTCAGGAAGCCCATATAACCGCTGGACACGTGATATGTTATTTGGTCGAACAGGCGTTCTTCGGGGAAGTTGCGGACGTATAAATGAAAATGCTAGTTTTTCTGCCCACTTATAACGAAAAGGACAACATCGAGGAGATGGTTGAAGCCATTCTCCCTTTGGAGCACCATCCCCTGGTTCATAAAAACGGCATACACGACCTTCACATATTGATCGTGGACGACAATTCGCCGGACGGTACAGGCGAAATCGCGGATAAACTAGCATTAAAATCTGCTGGTAAAATATGCGTCATTCACCGTAGCGAAAGGGGGCGCGGAACGGCCGGTGTGGTTGGGTTTAAATACGCCCTGCAGCAACAATATGATTATCTCATCGAGATGGATGCTGACTTCTCACATGACCCAAATGACATACCCAGGCTTTTGGAAGAGGCCAAAGGTTGCGATATCGTCATCGGCTCCAGGTTTGTAACTGGAAGCAAAATAGGCCCGCGAAGTGCTATCAGAAAAGTGACGAGTTGGGGAGCGGGGCTATACACTCGAACGGTATTGGGGTTAAATATCAGAGATTGGTCAAGCGGATACAAATGTTACCATAAACGGGCGCTGGCCGGGCTGGATTTCGATAGCATACATTCTAAGGGATATTCTATCGGTATGGAAACACTGTACATGCTGGCGAAATCCGCCTACACCTATAAAGAGATCCCAATTACCTTCCCGGACAGGGTGCATGGGGAGTCTAAATATTCTTCAAAGGAAGGCCCGATATGGATAAAAGTAGCTTTGGAACTTAGATTCCACAGGAGAGCGAAAAGACCTGGGATGATTGGGAGTTGAATTCCTTCAAATGGCACCCCTCCGGATATTCTGCATTTAACCGGCCAACCGTACAGTTAATTTTAAAATGAGAAATTTAGATTTCCGATTATTAAATTTAGTTATACTGGGGAAACATGATTAATATCGCATCACGCCTACGCCGGTTGATACCCACACCAGATATTGAAGCAGTGATAATTGCTTTGATTTACGTCGGCATTACCCTCTACATCAGTATCCACCTGTTACATGACTCCTACAACACATATTGCTTCGATCTTGGAGCATTTATGCAGGATCTAAAGTACACTTTGCAAGGCAAGTTGCTGTGGTGCCCTAGTCTTGCGACCTCGGATTTGGCCCACCATTTTTCCCCTGTCCTACTGCTTTTGGTCCCGATATACTGGATTTTCCCCTATGCCCAGACCCTCCTTGTTGTCCAGGGTTTGGTTTTGGGTTTAAGCGGGTATCTCGTTTACTCCCTGGCTCGAGAATATAAACTGAGCCGTCGAGCAAGTTTAGCTGTAGAAACCTTGTTCTTTTTTAATCCCCTTGTTTGGGGGATTGCTTTGTTCGATTTCCACCCTATAGTTTTTGCTATCCCTGGCCTGATATGTTTCTTCTTCGGACTAAAACGTAAGAATTGGATATTATTTACGTTTGGCCTCTTCATAACATATATATCCCGAGAAGACGCCACTATAACTGTTGGCATTTACGGTGCTGTTCTGCTCGCGTACAACTACTGGAAAAACAGGAAAATCGACAGGACTGCCCTTATTATATTCGCGTCTGCACTTGCCGCATATGGAATAGCGGTTGGTGCATCCGCGGCCACATCGGGCGGAGGCATGCCCATCATACTTTCCTATTTCACAAATCGGTACTCCTATGTAGACCAACCATTGACCCAAGGCGCTATCAGCCTTTTCGCCACTGTTTTTAGTTCCGGAACCCTATTACTGATTTATGGCTTTCTTTTTTCGCTTGGCTTGTTGCCGCTCTTATCCTTGCAGTCAACTATCCCAGCTTTATTCATCCTGCTAACTGGGATAATTTCAACCAATCCGGGCCAGCATAATAACTTACTTCAATACACAGCACCAGCCATCCCGTTTCTATTTTTGGCTTTTATTGAGGCTCTTCCGCTGCTGGAAAAGGACCAATTGGTTCGTTATACAGTTAAAAAAACGGAGGGGCGTGTCCAGTTGTATGCACTCGTTCTTCTCTTGTTATTGTCTTTTAAGATCATATCAACTGGTAGGCTTGAAACTGCAGTTTTGCCGGACTGGCACGACGTTGCCATCAATCAGGTGCTCAGCAAGATTCCAAACGACACTTCAGTAAGTACGAGCAATACTATATTCCCACATATCTGCGCTCGCACGGATACTTATTTATTCGGTTGGGATGGAGACGAAATCGCACCACTCGCAGCCATAACAAACGGGGAGTGGGGATACCCTTACAAAGAAACCGAATACATTGTTTTTGACTCAAAAGAAGTACCGCCGGCGGCTTCGTCGAAGTCTTCAATAAATGATATCGTCAAGAACTACGTTTTGATCACGAAAATTGATGGAGTATATTTATACAAGCTCCCGTGATATAAACGGAAACATCATCAACAAGTAGTACCCGAATAGGTTGAAGTTCCTGGCCTTCAAAACTTTTTCCTGAAAACCCCTTCGAACGAAAAGTTTAATGAATTGTGTCCGTAGTGTTTGGCTATCATTTGATCTCTTTCAGTGAGTACTACTTCCTTTAGGTTGCGGTGCAGTGTGTCAAGTTGTAAGATTTCCCAACGCTTCGAGTCGTCAACCGTCTTTTCGAGCATATTGGGATAATAGTCAAT
>CAZUXO010000114.1:0-12339 GCA_964624325.1 uncultured Dehalococcoidales bacterium | reverse complement strand
GCCGTACTCGGTAACAGCGCCCTGGACCGCCTGGCCAACGCCGGTTACCAGATCACGATCGATGGCACCAGCTACCGTGAACGCATGTCTCCGCACCGGAGAAAGGAGGTATTGACTTCATGACCTGAGAATGGTAGAAATAAGATCTTCCGGTGTGGGTCAATGTATGTGGCGACGGGTGGATCAATGATGGTGGTTTTTCACACGACGGTTAAAGATTTCAGGCCAACTTAGAAAGGGGTTCAGGAAAATGCGAAATTTCAACGACGATGACACAAAAAAGAAGCAGGCCAGGATTCAAACAAAAGAATACCCAGGAGGTCTCTCCAAAGAAGCCCTTTCAAAGTTGGAAAAGATGGTGAAATCATCCTTGAAAGACGGCTATTTACCTTGCGCTGTGGCTTTAACAATCGCTCAGGATGCAGATGTCCCTAAGGTTGCTGTAGGAATGATGACTGACAGGCTTGGTATCCGCATAACGAACTGCCAGATTGGTTGTTTCAAAGTTGATAAGAGTGTACCTGCCAATCCGGACCCCAAGAAGATAGATGGCAAAATTATACCTTTGCTGGAAGCGCTCAAAGCTAACGATGAGTTAACGTGTGCCAAGGTGTTTGAGTTGGCGCGGCAGGTAAAATTGACTCCGATGGCGATCGCAGACGTAGCAAATTCACATAAACTCAAGATCCGCCTTTGCCAGCTCGGATGTTTTTAATGAATGTCAATAAAAGGGGTTATCTTTTGCGAGAACTTTTTCTCTGCTGTTTTCTCCCTTTTATGACAGGGTTGCTGGTAAACAGCTTCCCCAAGGTTGCCTAAGATTATGGTCATCTGTTATTTATAATGGTTTTTTGCTGCGCTAATATAACCGCGGGGCCAACCTATAGCAAAGATGGTTAGGAGATATACCATCGAAAAAATGTAGACCGTCAGCGATAATGGGACACAATTAGAGCCATTAATACCGCACACTTTTGGTTGATGGCACAAGCTCCGATGAGATAGTAAACTGACTGAATGTGAAAGGAGCTAGTTGTGTCCCAGGAAAACAAGGATAAAGGTGAGCCGCTGAGATCAGGACTAAACAAACTAGGGGCTTCATTAGTCGGACCTTTTTACCGCTACAAAACGGATGCATCTTTTCCGCCAACAAAAGACGGACGGTAAAATGCAAATCATCCAAAGGGCTTGGTTTTGGATGATCCCGTCTCTAACGGCGTTTTGCCATTACCCGAAATCTGATGATTTCTAGTTTGAAACTCGTTGATAAACATGTTAATCTGGTCTGCAAATGAAGTATCTCACACGACTTCATATTAGAACCTTTTAACTAAGTCCATAAGTGGTAGAGATTATTTGGCTGTGTTCACACCCGTTGTGGTCAGAGATTTACGGAAAGCCTACGGTGACTGCGTTGCCGTGGCGGGTATTACCTTTGAGGTTCAAACAGGCGAATTATTCGGACTCTTAGGTCCCAACGGTGCGGGCAAGACCACCACTCTGGAGAGCCTAGAAGGTTTACGCACACCTGATGCGGGTTTTCTAAAAGTAATGGGTATTGACCCCACACGTGAACCCAGAAAGTTACGCAATTTAATCGGTGTTCAGCTTCAGACCTCGGGGCTTCCTGAGACCATGAGTGTCAAAGAGGCGATGAAATTCTTGTGTGCCTATCACGGCGTAGAGCCGCGTCTTGAAATACTAGACCGTCTCGGGCTGGCCGATAAAGCAAATGCCTTGTACGGTACGCTTTCTGGCGGTGAGCAGCGGCGCCGGAGGTTGGCATTGGCAGTGGCACACAAGACACCGCTCCTGTTTCTCGATGAGCCAACGGCGGGTCTGGACGTACCATCACGAGCCGAATTGCATAATATGATGTATGAATTAAAAGCTAGTGGCACGACGATGGTTCTTGCCACTCATGACATGGCAGAAGCTGAGAAAATGGCCGATCGTGTGGCCATTCTATTGCACGGGAAAGTTGCCGCCATTGGCACTCCACGAGAACTTACAGCGACCGGTTCTGGCTTGACTAAAATTTCGGTGCGTACTGAAAATCATTGCCTCTCTGATACCAGTATCAACTTCCCATCTATCAGTCAATCCCTCTTCAAAGAAGAGTATGCGATATATTACTGTGCCAATCCAGGTACTACCGCATCGGCAATTATCTCTTACATCGATAGTAGAGGCGACGTGCTGATTGATTTACGGATTGAGCGTCCTTCCCTTGAGGAACGTTTCCTCGAATTAGTAAGCTCGCGAGGCGAGAAATGAAAGCCTTTATTTCCCACTTTTCTTTTGAGTTTCGCACAGGGTTGCGTGATAAGAATCAGCTTCTTCTGAATTACCTTTTCCCTCTAAGCTTCTATCTCTTGCTAGGGTTCTTGATGACGCAATTGAACCCACTTTTTCGTGATACTATGATCCCAGTAATGACTATTATTGCGGTACTCTCCAGCACAATACTGGGACTGCCAAATCCCCTGGTATCCGCACGGGAGGCCGGTGTCTTTCGGAGTTATAAGATAAACGGTGTTCCCGCTGTTTCTATTCTCACCATACCAGCATTAACGACTCTACTACATGTTGTAATCGTGGCAACAATAATAACTGTTACAGCGCCCTTGTTTTTTGGTGCCCCGTTACCTACTGATTGGGTCGCCTTCGTTATTGTGTTTTTAATCACCGCCTTTGCATGTGCTGGAATTGGGATGCTTATTAGCGTGATTTCGTCTAATACAAGTGCCACGGTGTTGTGGTCGCAATTGATATTCATCCCCTCAATGCTGATAGGGGGGCTGATGATACCCTTTGGTACGTTACCAAATGTATTGGGCAAGATCGCACTACTTCTGCCGACTACTCACTCAATAAATGCATTCCAACAACTAGCCTGGGGTGTAAGCACAGGTTTTGGTCCAGTCTGGTCCTGCCTCATCATGCTGGCGAGTGGAATATTATCAGTTGGATTGGCAACGTTTTTATTCAGCTGGGACAATCGTAATAAAACGAGACGTGGACATCCTGCGCTAGCATTGCTAGCTCTGCTTCCTTACGTTGTAGGCTTGGCACTATTGTAGTTCAAACTGCAAATTTGGCTAGTGTAACTGATTCTGCAAGCAGTTGACCGATTGCATTTATGGCTCTACGACTGAATAGTCAAAAATAATGACTGATGAATTGTCTGCACCACGCTTGCTCCTTATCGCGCTTTCCGCCGCACAGCTTGAGCGTTGTCTCAATAATCTTCCGGCACTCAGCAGTGAATTAGGCTTTCCAATCTCAAACAACATTATTGACACCAACGTTATTCGAGCCATCAATATGAAGCTATCCAAAATGGCAACCACTGATGCCTGCCTGCATGACTGGTTCACTTACTGGCTGATTGTCATCAAAGATACATCCACAGGAGTTGGTTTGATCGGGTTCAAGGGTTATCCAAACGTGCGGGGTGAAACTGAAGTCGGCTACGGGATTGATGAGAGCGTTCGTAACCAAGGATATATGAGCGAAGCGGTAAAAGCTCTCAGCCAGTTGGCTCTTTCCCATACGGAATGCCAAGCAATAACAGCCAGTTCGGTTTCAAATCCGGCATCGGAAAGGGTCTTGCAGAAGCTAAAGTGGCGCAAAATTGGTCAGAATGATGGGACCACCGATTGGGATTTACGCAAGGAAGTACAACAATAGAACGATTTTTACGAGTTCCCACCAAAGAAGCATCTATGGTGCCATCTTTTGTGCGTGGCGGGGTATCCATAGGTATATTATAGGGGGAACACGCAGGAATTAGAATGCCCCCAAGGGAATTCGAATCCCTGTTGACGGCTTGAAAGGCCGCTGTCCTAGGCCACTAGACGATGGGGGCAAGACGACTCCAAAGTATAACAGAGCCCCCTCTTATTGGCAACGACATGCACAGAATTATCTTCCATTGGGTTTAACTTTTAATAGAATCAACGCGCCGGCAATAAGGTATATCACACAAACAAGCAGCATCACGCTATATCCGAGATTAGCCTGCCGGCTATTGCCAAAATCAATCACCGGGCCGATTAGTCGAGCCAGTGCACCGCCTCCAGCCGTCGCCATACTTGCCAACCCCAAATATCGCGCCTCCTCCCCTTTAGCCACCAAGTCGGTGGCTAGCGCCCAGTTAGTGCTTGAAAAAGCCGCCAGTGCCACCCCCAGCAGGGCCGCCGGGAAAAGCAGGACGTTTACCTCTTTGGGTAGAAACAGTATCAACAAAATAGCCAGCGCTCCCAGCAGGGCCGCTGAGACAGCGATCGGCTTGCGTCCGATACGATCGGAGAGCCAACCCGATGGATAGGCGGCTAAAAGCATCCCGACAACCGAAACACTGAGAAAACGAAAGCTCGCAGCTGCCGGATCGGGAACGCCCACCACATCCTTGAAGAAGTAGAGAGCAAACTGTTGAATGGTGGTGAATGCCGCAAAAACAAGTAAGCGCGAGGCCAGAAACAAAACAAATGCGTGGTGGCGCTTCAGATCGACACGGAATACACCGAAAGCGCTAGCCCAAAATGGCTTTTTTTCTATGCTAAGGTCAGATTGCTGTTCCTTAACCCAAAGTAATGTGACTGCTGTTGTTATCGCAAGGACCATTCCCAGCAGACCCAAGTTAAGCCATAGCCAGTAACTGTCGTGTCCGATGCTGTAGCGTCCTATCAGTATCGAACTAATTCCCGCAAACATTACCCCACCCAGTATCTCAAGCAGATTTTTTACTCCGGAGGCCAACCCGCGTTTCCCAGAAGGCACCTGCTCCGGTATAAAAGCCTGGTATGGTGCCTGGGCCACATTGGAAGCAACCTGCATGAGACAGTAACTGGCAAAGAGAACAACATAAAACGGAGCCCATCCAATACCAAAAAGGAGGAGGATAAGGGTGGTCATGCCGAAAAGGATGAAGGGTCTGCGGCGACCCCGTTTGAAATGAGCTCGATCGGAAAAAACCCCCGCTATTGGTTGTGCCAACATGCCCAATATCAGCCCAGTGAATGTGATGAGCCCAAGATAGGTGTTTTTTTGCGCTTCGGGAACGAAATCGAGTATCCGTACAGGCAGAATAAACCCATGCAAACTCTGCCACAATGCAGTAACAGCGAAAACTAGGAGCGTTATTTTGAAATAATCACGCCTGCGAAAGTCAATCGAACTGGAACCGTTGCCCATGGAAGCCATATTAAGGCTAAAGGATAGCAGAGACATCAGTGGCTGGCAATGTCACCAACCATACATGTATAGTCGAATACGATATTTGACAAGAAGCGATAGTAAAATGGTAGGATACATGAAATATTTTGGGAGATTTTATGGCACTATTAGAAGGAAAAATAGGTCTGGTATTCGGAGTTGCTAACAAACGCTCCATTGCATGGGCAGTGGCTCAGGCCAGGCACAAAGAGGGAGCGACACTCATTTTTACCTACCAGGGAGAACGTTTCAAGGAAAATGTTGAAGAACTGGTAGAGACCTTCGGCGCCGATACGGTTATTTTGCCCTGCGATGTGACCAGGGATGAAGATATAGTTTCCGTTTTTAAGTGCATTTCGGATAAATTCGGGTGTCTCGACCTGCTGCTGCATTCTGTCGCATTTGCTCCGCGAGAAGCCCTTGACGGCGAGTTCGTGAACACCAGCCGGGAGGCTTTCCGTGTTGCCCTTGACGTCAGCGCCTATTCTCTGGTGGCTCTGGCACGCGGCGCTGCTCCCCTGATGAAGAACGGCGGCAGTATCCTTGCCATGAGCTATTACGGTGCCGAAAAAGTGATACCCCATTACAACGTCATGGGGGTGGCCAAGGCTGCGCTGGAAGCCTCGACACGTTACCTTTCTTCCGACCTCGGTCCGAAAAAAATACGCGTTAACTGTATCAGTGCGGGAATCATGAATACGCTTGCGGGGCGCGGCATCAGTGGCTTTCACATCATGCTGGACCATTATGAAGCCCACTCACCCCTAAGACGAAACGTTGTGCTTGAGGAAATCGGGGCGACAGCGGCTTTCCTCGCTTCCGACGGGGCAGCGGCCATCACAGGACAGGTCATTTACGTCGATTGCGGCTACAGCATCATGGGGATGTAAATCAGAGCTATTGTGTTTCTGAGATTTAAACCTCGGATTCTGACACAGAACGATACCTGGGTTATATAGTGCCGCTGGTTGGCATGCTTCTACCTCAAAATAATGCTACCGGTTTATGTGATTATGCTAACCTTTTCCCGTATAATTCGTTAGATATATTGGATGAACCCATAATATGATAGAGTCGCCACGACTCAGGAGGTTCCAATTGAAACACATATTGATAGCCACGATGGCAATACTTATCATAGGCACTACGGCAGCATGTAGCCGAGGGACAAGCGATGGCAGAAGTTCCGGACAGGATAACTTTAGCCCGCCGATGACAATTTCGACCGGGTTGGTCAAGAATGGCGGTCCATCCCCCACAAATACAAGCGCGCCATCGTCATCAGAATCAGGCGGAGCTTTAACAACGTCATCTGGCATACCGGACGACCGCATGATCGTGCGCACTGGTAATATGTCGCTAGTAGTAGACGACATCAATACCGCACTTGCCAACATCACCCAGATAGCTGAGGGGAATAAAGGCTACGTCGTCTCTTCCAACAGCTGGAAAGATGGTGAGCGGGTTTTCGGATCAATCAGCATCCGTATCCCCACGGCAAGTTTCGACATCGCCTCCCGGTCCATCAGCCAGATGGCGGTCGAAGTGACCTCGCAAAACACCTCCAGCCAGGACGTGACCGAGGAATATGTTGATCTCAGCGCCCGACTCTCCAACCTGAAAGTTACCGAACAGCAGCTTCTGCTGATCATGGCCAAGGCCGATAAAGTAACCGATATCCTGGCAGTGCAGGCACAGCTCACCAACATTCAATCTCAAATCGAGCAAATCAAGGGGAAAATGCAATATCTCGAAAAGACCTCCGCCACCTCCCTCATCACTGTCAGCCTGGCCCAATCCAAACTCCAAGCCAAATTCACAGCAAGCTCAGTCAACTCC
The DNA here is from genome assembly GCA_964624325.1 of uncultured Dehalococcoidales bacterium. GTDB lineage: Bacteria > Chloroflexota > Dehalococcoidia > Dehalococcoidales > UBA1222 > SURF-27. Next base: position 5,280 of record CAZUXO010000114.1, on the reverse strand, counting down.
AAAACTGGCGATGAGATTCAGTTCTCTCCCGATGTAGCTGGTGGGTTCACGCCTTATAGCTACGAATGGGAGTTTGGCGACGGCAAGGCCAGCACCGAGTCCAATCCCGTACACGTTTACGCCAAGACGGGCCAATATACCATCAGCCTCAAAATAACTGATGACCGCGGCAATACGGTCACCGAAACTCGCAAGGATTACATCAAGATCACCCAGGGTGGATGGAGCGTCGGCGGAGTGGTCTCCGGAGCCTGGGCAGCCATGCTATGGCTGGGACGCGCACTATTGACCGTACTTATCGGGTTGGCCGTGTTCAGCCCCGCTTGGATAGTCATCGGAGCCGTCATCTGGTGGCTGCGCCGCAGGAAAACCAAAGCAGGCTAGTATCCCCAATTCGGCCCAAGCAGATGGGCTCAACCTGAGTTATCGGTTGAGCCCATCTCTTTTTGAAATATGGCACAGATAAGACCTCTGGATTGAACATCATTCGCTGCTCCCTTTTAACCACATAGTCACTTCAAAGGGAAATACGGATTAAGCGAGTGGTCGCAATACTCTTTTCTTAGTTTCCTTTTGTTCTAATAATCCATTATCTTTTTGGATGCCTCCTGTGCTCTTTTTTCTTTGCTCCCAGACAAGCTATCCAAACCTGTTTCAACGGGAGCAGTTGAAAGTTGCCATACGAGTTGTAGCTTTTATATCGAAGTGGTATTTCCCATACTCGGGGTATCAGGCTTTACAACCTTGTATTCTGAGTATATCATGCGTGATGAGAACAAAGAGAGACGAGGTTGGCTCACCAATAATTGATATGGGAAATCTTGAAATAACCCGTAACGAAAGTGAAAAACGTCCGGTTAACCCACCCCGCCGGACCGCCATAGTCTGGTGTTTCATAACTGCAGCCTCGGTTCTGGGCATATTTAACACCACCCTCTTCGGCATCGACGGTTTTGACGGTGGTTTTGCCCTGGGCCTTGTCTCTATAATTATTTTTATCATGGGCATTATCGTAATGGCAATCTACTTTCCCCGTGCCGCAGCGCTGGACAAGATGCTGCGGAGGGAAAACCTGTTGGCGTACTGGACCTACTCCGAAAATGAGTGGCGCGCCTATGCTGAACGGGAACACCTGGAGCAGGTGGCAGTTAACCGCGGCATGTTTTTGATGATTGCCGTCATCGCCGTAATAGTTGGCGTTATCTTCGTATTCATCGAGCCCGACTCGCTATTTTCAACTACCATCGCCATCGGCGGTATCATCGTCATCATTGGCTTCACTGCTTTATGCGTTACATTTTATCGCCGCGCTCAGAATCGCAGGTTCCTCGGTGAAGTTTATCTGAACCGCGACGGTGTCTACATCAATCGTGAATTGCACACATGGAAAAGTTTGGGTTGCAGGATGGAAAGCGCCTTAATTGACGATAAATACCTCGGACAGACTATCCTCGTATTTAATTATTCTGCGCCTAGCAGGAACGGCCGGGACTATTTCAGCGCCAGAGTACCGGTGCCGCTTGGCAAAGAGATTGAAGCTGAGAAAGCACTCGCCGAAATTAAAAAAGCTCACCTCAGTAGCCAGCCTGATATATAGCAGACTCCGCTGCTTAATCGACTTAATTTATCATTTGCAACCTATGCCCGTTCTGATAGTTCAGGTAATATAGCGGCCCCACAGCAAACTTACCATACCTTTGTTGGCGTCAAACATAAATCAAACCTGTTGACAGCGCGGCCAGCGCCTTATACACTAGTGCCTGAGGTTATAAGATGTTTTGTCCCAAAGACCGCTCATCGATGATAGTAGTCGAATGGCAGCAAATCGCACTGGACTATTGCCCGAAGTGCCACGGCGTTTGGTTAGACGGTGGCGAACTGGAACTCATCTTGGAACGAGTCTGTCTGGACGGCACTGGATTGTGCCTGGCCGATATTTATAACCGCCCAGAGGCTAAAACGACGGAAAAACCCCGCAAATGTCCCGCCTGCCTGGATAGGATGCGCAAGTCCCACTTGGGCGCCACTCCACAAATCATAATTGACGCCTGCCACCGCGGTGACGGGTTGTGGTTCGACGGCGGTGAACTCCACCTTCTGATGACTCAACTTAAAAGAAAACCGTCCAGCGACGCTGGCCCCGAGGATAAAATGCTTTCTTTCCTCAAGGAAGTCTTTCAAGCAGACCAGTAATCGAACAAAAGGAGTATATATGATCGCTTTGTTCAGTTCTTTGGGCATTCTCTTCTTCCTGGCCATCTGGTTTTTCGCCATATACAATGGGCTGATTGGCCTGCGTAACAAGGTCAAGAACGCGTGGGCTCAGATTGACGTCCAGCTCAAGCGCCGCTACGACCTGATCCCCAATCTGGTGGAGACCGTTAAGGGTTATGCCAAGCACGAACGCGAAGCGCTGGAGAATGTCACCAAGGCACGCAACATGGCACAGCAGGTGGCGGCCTCCGGGCCTGCGGCGCGCGCCAAGGTTGAAGGTGAGCTTTCCTCTCTTCTGTCCCGCCTGCTGGTAGTAGCTGAAGCCTATCCCGACCTCAAGGCCAACCAGAACTTTCTGACACTGCAACAGGAACTCGCCTCGACGGAGAACAAGATCAGCACTTCTCGCCAGGCCTATAACGACTCGGTGCTTGCATACAACAACAAAATCCAGATGATTCCATCCAGCATTATCGCCGGTATGACCGGGTTCAAGGTGTCTGAGTTGTTTGAAGTCAAGATGGAAGCTGAGCGACTTGCGCCAAAGGTTAGCTTAACGTAAAAACTCTGGGAAAATAAGTTATGTGGGAACAGATACGTTCTAACAAGTTACGCTCCATGGTGCTGGTAATCTTCATGGGGCTGCTTCTAGTGATGCTTGGGTATTTCATAGGTTTGTACCTTTTTGACAGCCCCACAGCCGGTATCACACTCGCCGGCGCCGTGTGGGTAATCATGACACTGGTAGGTTATTTCGGTGGGGACGGGATTCTGCTGTCCGCAGCCGGAGCGCGAAAAATAAAAAACGAGGATAATCCACGCCTGTTCAATGTGGTTGATGAGATGAAAATCGCTGCCGGACTACCGGCCATGCCTGACGTTTATATCATCGATGATCCAGCCCTGAATGCTTTCGCTACCGGCCGCAACTCACAGAAAGCCTCGGTAGCCATAACCTCTGGACTGTTGCAAAAGCTAAATCGCGACGAGCTCCAGGGTGTCATCGCCCATGAGATAGCTCATATCAAAAACCAGGATGTATTGCTGATGAGCATGACAGCGGTCTTGCTTGGCACCATCGTCACTCTGTCATATCTGTTTTCGCGCACCATGCTCTATTCCGGCCGAGGCTCATCCCGGCGGTCATCAAGCAGTGACTCCGGGGGTGGGAGCGCTGGAGCTGTCATCGCCCTGATTGGGTTGGTGTTTGTTATCTTGGCACCCATATTCGCAAATCTGATCTACTTTGCTATCTCCCGCCGCCGCGAGTATCTGGCAGACGCCTCCGGAGCACTTTATACACGCTACCCTGAAGGCCTAGCGTCAGCGCTGGAAAAACTGGGCGCTTCCCCTAACCAGGTACGTGCTGCCAATCAAACCACGGCACCAATGTACACGGTGAACCCTTTCCGTAAGGAAGGCAGGTCAGCTGCAGATTTGACGAGCACCCACCCTCCCATATCGGAGCGGGTGCGTATACTGCGCGCCATGGGCGGCGCTTCATATAGGGATTACGAAAAGGCTTATGAAACAACCAGGCGCGGCGAAAAGGTCGTCCCCGGTTCGGCACTCGCTCTCAGCGCAGCGATCCCTATCCGGCAACCGTCAGCCATAAATGAGCCTACCAATGCCGCCGCTGAACCTGACCTAACCACCAGAACAAGGGAAACGCAGAACCTGCTCTGGAATTTGGATAATTACAAACAGGTGACTTGCCAATGTGGGGCGTTACTGCGTATTCCCCCCAAATTCGGAGCATCCACGGTACGCTGCCCCCACTGCGGCATAGTTAATACCATTGGGTGAACATGGCCCGGTATTAACCTAGGACAGTTCCGTTTAGAAACGTAATAGTGAAATTGCCGTCTTGCACCGAATGTTTTTTCAGGATGTATCCAACTTCAAATCGGCATTCGCGTCGTTAACGTGTGGCCAGCAAAGTGGAACATTACAAAAAATAATTGTTCCCACGTATGCACCGATGGATTCACTGAAGAACCTTTTTTGTGACCACATGCACAAGCGGGGCTTGCGCTTCCACAACGCTCCATATTTTGATTATCGCATAATACCTCAATACGTTTTAAAGTATATATTGATTTTTAAGGTAAAAGTGTATAGCATAATACAGAAGCAAAATATTATTATATATTTTTCAGGAGAGAAGCCACCAGACATGAAAATCGAAGATGTAAAGAAGAACGTCAAGTTACTGTACCAGGGCAAGCCCTGGAACGTGGACAGCGCCGATTTCGTCAAGCCGGGCAAAGGCTCAGCCATCTATAAACTGCGCCTCAAGAACCTCATCGACAACAGCGTGCTGGATGTCACTTTCCGCTCCGCCGACAAGGTGGACGAGGCCAGCATCAGCAACCAGGACATGCAGTACCTCTACAAAGAGGGGGACCATTACGTATTCATGAACACGCAGAATTTCGAGCAAACATTCGTCCCCGAGTCCCTGCTGGGTGACAAGGTGCACTTCCTGAAAGAGGGCGTGCTCGTCAACATGCAGCTGTGGGACGACCGCCCCACCGACATCACCATCCCCACCTTCGTCGAGCTGGCGGTGGTCGAGACCGGCTCATCCATCAAGACAGCCACCGTCACCGCCCAGAACAAGGCCGCCAAACTGGAAACGGGTTACTCCATGGACGTCCCTGCTTTCATCAAGGAAGGCGACATTCTCAAAATAGACACCCGCACCGGCAATTACGTGGAAAGATTGAACCCCAAGAAGTAGCATATGCCGGCCGAACGGGAGCGCCTTGCGCATATCAAAGGCAACCTGAAACGCCGCGCTCGGATTTATGACCTCACCCGCGAGTTTTTTCGCGGGCGAGGTTTTTTGGAGGTGGAAACCCCTGCCCTTGTGCCGGCTATCGCCCCAGAAATTAATATTATTCCTGTCGAGTGCGATGGTTGGTACCTGATAACATCGCCTGAGTTGCATATGAAGCGCCTGCTGGCGGCTGGATATCCCCAGATTTTCCAGATAAGCCACAGATCGGAAGAGCGGCGTGTAGGGAAAGAGTGTTCAGACCCGCGTAGATAACGCGGAGCTTC
>CAZUXO010000113.1:0-3475 GCA_964624325.1 uncultured Dehalococcoidales bacterium | reverse complement strand
CCTATCCACTTGCCGCTGTATTCCGTACGCAGGATCATCTTGCACGTCGAGAGAAATAACACTGCACATGGAAATTTTATCTTGTGCTGGGTAATTTAAGGGCTCCAAGCGAACCTGGGAGCAGTTCAAAATCTTCATGATAACAGTACTGGAGTATGCCCGTTTCGTTTTGGTGATAGATCAAGCTGTCAAGAACAGTCACCTGGTAGCCTCGACCTAACAGATGTCGTGTCAGAACAAAGCCCAAATACACTGCTCCGCCGGTTACCAGCACGTGCAGTCCCATAAACTATATTTTCTCCTATGTTAATAAGATTTTCTCTATCAATCTTTTTGTTTTCATCAGTGTAGATCTGACTACGCGACGAACTGGGTAAGGCATGAACTTCTTGAGAATCTGCTTAGTCTCCCCAATTCGAGTCTTCTGGACTTGACTGGAGCCAAGATCCTCTCGCAACCACACGGGAATCCGAGTGAGGTCAAACCCTAAGGATAGCAACTCATCAACACAGCAATACAGGAGGACAGATAGTAAGTATTGAACAGAATTTCTTTTATCAAGTCCACTTAGCACATGGTCTAATAAATCGTCTACAAAAGCTGATTCGTCAAGCTCACTATATCCGCTTGAAATGCATTTTATTGACTCATTTATGTAGAATTGCTCAATAGTGGTTAGCGGATTATTCCTAATGCTAATGTTCAGTAGCTTTTTGTGAGCCTTACCCAAATCACCCAAGTAAGCAATTTCCAGTTGTTCTTGTGCTGTACTCAACCAAAGTTCAGCTAGTTGTCTTCGTGCTATAATTTGATTTGCTAATACGGGTAGCCATCTGGCCCAATTATAAGTCTGTGCTTTAAAAACTGATTCTATGTCAAAAAGGATTGATAGCCAAGTTAAAAAATCTATCTCGTAAGAAAAAGATTTCAAGGGATCAGATTGAGAACTGATTTTAACGAGAATTCTCTTGTCAACTCTGTTATCTTCAATTTCAAAATGCGACAAGTTATTCTCAGTAGCCCAGATGTATGCGTTGAGCTTTCGCGCCAAGCGGCTGAAGTTCTCAATTCTCTCCATAGTCAACAACTTGGCATATAAACGATAAATTCCGCGTACCTTATTGCGCCACTCCCTTTTTGACAGTCCGTGTGAAGCAGACACAGCCATTTCTTCGTTCATGACTTTAATAGCATCAACAGCAACACCTCTAGAATAACCACATTGGGTTCGCAGGAAGTAATTGACACATTCTTGCCCTGTATCTATCGCCGCCTCACCCACTGCCAGACCCTCAGTCAGTGACAGCCACCTTTTAGTGAAAAATGCGTAACTTTCTCCACAGGGCAGGCATTCTACCAAACTCTTGAACTCCAGATATCTTCTCTCACTGATCCTTAAATGAAACACATCATCTGGAAAGTAACCCACGTATCTGCGAAGAATATCATCCCAGTGCCGGGTAGCAAATCTAGTTTCATCATTGATACCAACAACAAAATAAGTTTCTGGTAACGATATTTGCCATAGCTCGTTGTAGGATAGGTAAAGACTCCAGTAGCCATTAAGTCTTGGCGTGGCAATATACCTAATTGAGAAAGGTCGTTGCCTCTTTTCTGTTTCCATATAAGCAATCATTTCTGAGTTGTCATCATCCACTTTTACCAAAACTTCGAATGAATCCATCTCGCACGCAGTATCTTCAAGATTGTCGAATAATTGAGATAAGTTTCGTTTATGTATCGACGCAACAATGATAGAAAGTAATCTTGGCATCATGAACTCCTTTGATGGTTGATCAGGGTTTCTCTAATCCAGATATTCTGTGAACCAAGATAGCTTAGGTCTTATTATGCCAGTCCAGTCACCACCGGAGATGTCTGGACTGCGCATAGCACCAGTATCATAAGCATTAAAAGTAACTACAAGTTGTGCATCTATTGCGTTCGCTCTCACGTTATTAAGATCGGCAACAAATACTGAAACAGTATGATAACCATTGTTTAGAAAGTTGGCTGGTATTATGCAAGTGCTCCTAAACAAGCCTTGAGGGCAAGGTCGATTGTACCACGGGTCAGCAGAAAGGCTGTTTTCAGGCCAATTGTGTGACGCAAAAATGCATACTTGCAGACCATTCAACAAATGCATACCTGACTGTAAGCGTGAACCAGCCTTTAGGTTCCAAAATTGGATCTCTATCAGGGTATCTTTAGAAATGTCCACTTCATTACAAGGCCTATTATCCTGCAAAACCCTTACTGTATGTAGACGTAGATTGCCCATCCCTGGTCCAGTCTCTGGGCTATCCCATGTAGGAAAGTCAATGCTTATCGTAGAGTTCAGGTAGCAGTCTATGGCTTCCCGCGGGGTGCCCTCCATCGCTACCGAGCCGGACTCCAACAAAATTGCTCTACTACAGATTGTGGTCACATGAGCCATAGAATGGGAAACAAACAACACCGTCCGGCCTTGTTTCGCCACAGCCCCCATCTTTCCCAGACATTTTCCCTGAAACGCGGCATCGCCGACCGCCAGCACCTCGTCCACAAGGAGGATTTCAGGTTCCAAGTGGGCGGCGACGGCGAAGGCCAAGCGCATGTACATGCCGCTGGAATAATACTTGACAGGAGTGTGGATGAATTTTTCCATTTCCGCGAATGCGACTATTTCATCGAATTTTCGACTGATTTCATGACTGCTCATCCCCAGTATCGTGCCGCTTAAATAGATATTTTCTTCACCGGTGAGCTCGGAATGAAAGCCGGTGCCTATTTCCAGAAGCGAACCGACCCGTCCCCGTAAGGTCACTTTTCCTTCCGTTGGTTCGGTAATGCGGGCAAGAATTTTCAGGAGGGTGCTTTTCCCCGCACCGTTCCTGCCGATGATGCCAACTATTTCGCCTTGTTTGACTTTAAAGTTTACATCTTTTAACGCCCAGATGAATTCCGAGGGGTTTACATCGTTTGAAACGGGTGGCGAGAAAGCGTGTCTGATGCGGCGGAAGGGCGCTGCAACCATACCTACAAGAGCTTCCCGGAAGGTTTTATCGCGGTCTTCGGCAGATCCGATACGGTACAGTTTTCCGAGGTTTTCCGCTTTGATTACGATATCATTCATGTTCTGTAAGAAATATGTGTTTCATGAAACGTTGTAAGATTTCTCCCTGCGGTCGAAATGACAGGAGTTGGTCGGAAATGACAAGGGATAAATTCTTGGTTAGATGATATCGGCAAAACGCCTCTCCATTCGCGTGAAATAGGCAATGCCCAGGATGAATAATGCTATGCTCACCGCTCCTGAAATCAGAAGGTCGTTCCAGAGGATGGGTGTATTCAATAGCGAAGAGCGGAAAGCTGAAATGAGGCCAGCCATGGGATTGAGGTTGATCAGCCAGCGCCATTGCTCCGGAATCATGCTTGCCGGATAGATAACCGGTGTAGCAAATAGCCAGAACTGGACAAGAAATGGGATTATGTA
>CAZUXO010000112.1:0-4158 GCA_964624325.1 uncultured Dehalococcoidales bacterium | reverse complement strand
AAAATATATTCGTCATTATCATAGGTTGTAAGAATGATAAACCTGGTTTCAGGCCTGTTGATCTTTATCCGGCGCATGGCTTCAATACCATCAACTTCGGGCATTCTGAGATCCATAAGGATTATATCCGGATGAAGCTCTCCGGCTTTCTCTATTGCTTTTATACCGTTCTCAGCCTGCCCTACAACCTCAATATCATGCTCCCTGGAGAGCATAGTTGCCAGGCCTTCCCTTACGACAGGGTGATCATCGGCAATGAGAACCTTAATCTTTGATTGTTTTAGTTCATTCATATCGTTCCCCTGTCGATTGGTAACGTTACAACCAGGTGTGTTCCCTTCCCCTGTTCGCTTCTGATATCAATTGAGCCGCCAAGAAGTTTAGCTCTCTCACGCATACCTATCAAGCCGAACCGGTTTTCCGTAGAAGATGCTGTATCAAATCCTACTCCGTTATCGTCAACTCTTAGCTTCACCACTTTCTCATCGAAAGAAAGTTCAACTTCTATTTGACTGGCTCCCGAATGTTTCTTTATGTTTGTCAATGATTCCTGAAATATGCGGAGCAATGCATTTTCGATCTCAGCAGATAGTGTGCCTCCATTTTTGGAGAGATTTAAGTCTGCCCGGATGCCAGTATCCCGGGAAAACCCTTCGATTTGTTGCCGAAGAGCCTCTGTGAAAGAAAGCTGTTCAAGCTCATGGGGACGGAGAGCCCATACTGAACGACGTGCTTCATTGAGACTTTCCCTGGCCAGTGTACGAGCACGGTTAAGATGTTCTTGCGCATGATCAGGATCCTCTTTTAGCGATTGCTCTGCCGCCTCCAGTTGGAGGATGATACCCGTAAAACCCTGCGCCAGAGTATCATGAATCTCCCTGGCCATGCGATTACGCTCTTGAAGCACGCCTATATCATGACTTTCCTGATAAAGGCGGGCATTTTCGATGGCCACCGCCAGCTGGTCACCAAGTGTTTGGACGGTAAAAAGGTCAATTTCGTCAAAGGCGCCGCTTTCGGTACTTTGGATATCCAGTACCCCCAGCGTCTCAACCCCCATCCTGATAGGAACCGCCAGTTCTGATCTGATTTCAGGAGTAGTCTGTTTTAAATCATCCATTGGTTCTTTAAATAAGCTCTCATTCAAAGGTTCACCGGAAAAAGCGGCCCTGCCGACCAACCCCTCATTTAAACGAATCACAGTTCCTATCGGTAATTCTCTCTTTTCCCCGCTAGCTCCGGCCCTTAACACCAATCCATCAAGCCCGGGGTCAGATATAAAAATATTAACGTTGTAGTAGTTGAATGTTTCCTGAAGCGAACTTGCTACGTATGGCAATAGTTCATCAAGGCTTAAGATAGCGCTTATTCTGCGGCCAACCTCATTTATGGCCCTGAGTTGGTCTGCGCGCCGCCGTTCTCCCTGAGTCCTTAATTCAACTTTTTGTTCAAGCTCATCACGGGCGGATTGCAGGTTGGTGTATGACTTTTCCAATTCGTCTGCCATATGGTTGAAATTGGTTGCCAATATCCCGATTTCATCCTCCGTTTGTATGCTGGTTCTTGTCGCAAGATTATCAGGTGTAATGCTCCGCACAGTCCGAGTGAAAGCTTCTATCGGTTGGATAACCGAGCGTCCCAAAAAGAAAAATAAACCCAGCCCAGCCAGAAACAAATAAGTGACAAGGAAGGTAATCAGGATAGCTATTGTCCTTCGCACCAGGTCATCAATATATTTCTGCGAAAATCCTATCTCAAAGCTGCCGATTGACACACCATCGCTCTTGATGTCATGGCTCTCCCTTTTATTTTCTGCCGCCACTACGTTTCCCTTGTTGCCCGATTCTATCAGGGTCCCAGTGCCATCGTACACGGCGACAGAAATAATGTTTTCAAAGATTAACGACGATGATATCACCTGTTTAATTTGCTGATATTCATGGGAAGCAAGCAGTGGACCAAGAGAATTGGAAAGAGATTCAACAGCTGCTTCTTTCTCCGAACCATACAATCCCGTCATCTGGTAGTCTACGACAATATTCATGCTGAAAGTGGAGACAACCGCACAAAGAACGATAACGGTGAGAATATATATGAAAATCCTCTTTCTCAGGCTGTCAATCTTTAAAAATGTTTTCATCAGTGTTGTTCCTAAAGCTCAGATTGCTGGAATTATACTCCAATAGGAATCAGCTTTGGAATTGATTTGAATACATTTGCCATCTAATACCGTTTTCTTTGAGGGTAACAAGTTAAAAAGGTAGTGTTAAAATACATTAAGCATTGTGGCGGTTAAATCAAGCAAGTGGCCCGTTGTTAGTAACTGGCTGAAAAGGACCGAATGGGACTGGTTTTGATACCCGGGCGAAGTGACGCTACTGTTTAGCTCGCCGATATTGTTTTATCAACTACTTTTGACTTACGTTCACGTTTATGGGTATACATGAACTGGTCGGCATAACTTAATAGTTCCTCTATTGAATTTTTAGATTCAGGGTAGTAGCTCACAGCACCAGTTGATAGTGATATTTTATAGGCACGACTGTTTGCCTCATTAAAAGCTTTTGTCTGTGCTTTAAGTCTAGCCATCAATTTTTTTGTACTTGATACACCTCCAACCTGCGCCAATACAGCGAATTCATCTCCTCCAAGTCTTCCGATTATGTCTGATTCTCTGAAGGTTTGTCTGAGTATTGAAGCCGTATCAATTATTGCGCGGTCTCCTTCCTGGTGGCCGAAATTGTCGTTTATATGTTTCAAAAAATCAACGTCTGCAAAAAGTACTATGGCGTTGGTTTTATTTCTCTTAAAGATTTTAAATTGGTTTCCCACAGTGGACAAGAACCCTCTGCGGTTATAAAGCCCGGTGAGTTCGTCGATAAAAGCTAACGACCGTAATGCATCCTCAGTGCTCTTGTGCTCCATGTTTAATTTTTCCAAGGCCGCTATACGCTGCCGTAATTGCTCCAACTCTTGTGTCACCTGTGATATTTGAACGTCTTTGCTCTTCATATCGCCCCCATCAGCACAATATTCGACCCACGGGATCCATAAACTATTATACCCCTTGCATGCAACCCCAAATAAATTTATGGGAATTGCAAGAGCAATATACTCTACGCCTACATAATCAGCTCCGTCCACATAGCGCACACGCATAGCGCCAAGGGTTTGTAACCCTTGGCGCATAAAGCTAAAATGCTCGTGACACTACTTCTGAGAATGGGGCAACTATTGGGGCTAGTCCGCACTGGTTACCACGACATGAAAGATATTATGGGAAATATTGATTTAGATTATGGCTCTGCGTTTGTGCCTGTTGCAATCGAAACAGTAGCCTCTACTGCCTGCCAAAGACAGTTTCAATTAATATTATCGGGCTTCAACTTCTCTGGGTCTGAAAAGCCTTTACAAAGGAATGCGCCGGGTATATCATCGATAGCAAGACCAAAAAATAACAGGGGTCGGCCCTCGACCAGCCGATAAGGAAAATACAAACCTAACATCAAGAGGAGGAAATATGGCTTTCTGCTCCAATTGCGGCACACAGTACAACGAGGGGACTCGGTTTTGCCCCAGATGCGGTGCCAATGCAACCCCCGCCGGTTATGCGGCTCCCCCACAGCCCGTTCCTTACGGTGGTTATGCTCCCCCTCCCCAACAGGCGCCTTACCCAAACTACGCCCCTCCACCCCAGCCCATGCCCTACATGGCAGGCCAAAACCAGGCATACCGGGGTGGTAAAAGCAAGAGCAGGGCTTTGTTGCTAGCGGTGTTGTTTGGGTACTGGACCTGGCTTTATACTTTTAAAAGGGACAAAATGAAATTCCTTTTAGGGCTGCTTTTCTCTATTTCGCTGTATTTTATCTATGCTTCAATACCGGAAATCGTCTATTTGAGCCCGCTTTTATGGGTATGGGCAGTCCTCACTGCAGCTATGAGAAACTCCCAGTGGTACGCCCAGTATTGACCTTGCGCAAAATACGGCTGCTTGATGGATGATAAAGTTGCCCTACCATGCCCCCAGCAGAACCTTAAATAAGAGCCACCAGAATTAGGCCGTGGTAAGTGAAAGCGTTTTTTTACTGACACGGCCTAATTTTTTTGGCAAAGAAAACTCACGAGAGATTCGTCTTTTTCAAGATTGATCATTACGTG
>CAZUXO010000111.1:0-3760 GCA_964624325.1 uncultured Dehalococcoidales bacterium | reverse complement strand
GTGTACGGTGCGGTCTGGGCCAATGACCTCCAGAGACCGATGGGAATATCGGGAACTGGGTCAGGCGCAACTGGCCCGGAGGTCGTCCCACCAATAATCCCAGACAAATTAGCACTGCCGGGCGGTACATAGCCAACTCCGGGATTCCCAGTCACATCAATGATGCCGTTGAATGAAATAGAGCCAGATTGAGCCAGATTGGACTGAGTGGTCGCCCCAGACGGAGTGTTGCTGGGTGCAGACCCAATATTGATGATTCCACTCGCTGTGATTTTCCCATCAGCCGTGATCGCCCTATGCCATGCCAAACTCGGATTAAAAGCAGTTTGCATGAGGAAACGCGCCTGGATTGCTCTTTGCGCGGTAGGCGTCATGGAAGCATCCGCAGAGCCTATCAAGCTGATAGAAGTTACTGTGGCGGTGGTATTGGTTACGGATTGGATCTGAACTCTCACCGTCCCATTGGAAAAAACCAGTGTGGTCGGAGTGATCGCAAACCCTTGAGTTTCACGGATTTTTGCTTCTGCCCAGTCAATCCCAGCTTCCGCCATGGAAAAAGCCTTGGCGGCTCGTTGATTGTTAACCACTGTGTTCCCCTGGGTTTGACCAAGCAGAACCACCGCTGATACGGTGACTAGCAGTATTGCAAAAACGAAGACGGTAGTTAGGAGGGCTACTCCCTTTTGACCATTCAAATTCGCACCCTCTTTTCTGTGAACAGTATTGTTAACACTCGTCATGATCTTATTCGAAACAGTACCGACGCCATATTAATAAGAGGGTCGGTTAAGCTGGTTATTTTTATCTTGCAAATCTTAGTCGCAGTCACAGGACCAGTGACCGTCCAGGAAAAGCTTTGGTTTTGGACCGGTACGCTAGCAGCAATTACTGCATAGGTAACTCCATTGTCTCTTGATAATTCGATCTTCACGTTTCCACCCAAATTTAATGATGTCCATTGGATGCTATAGGTGGAACCAATGTACCAGGCGCTACCATTGGGATTAGTGATTGTGATACTTGCTGCGGGAATGACGAAAGTATTATCGGAGGTGTCCCAAATCGATGGAGTGGTGATGCTCGTGATTTTGATTTTGCAGTTGCTTGATGCAGGCCCTATCGGGGTCCAACTGTAACTACCGGGGCTGCAAGGGACGCTAGCCGCCAGAATCTCATTATAAGAAGTACCACCATCGCGCGATAAGCGAATCTCTACATTGCCTGAGATGCCATTTGAAGTCCAGGCTATGGTTTGGACTGAGCCAATCCACCAACCATTATCGCCGCCATTAGGCGAAATCACAGTGATGCTTGGCGGGAGGGTGACCGAGAAGTTCGACGGCGATTGGTCATACACGCTTGGATCGGACAGGCTGGTTATTTTGACACGACAAGCGGCTGAAGCCGGACCGGTAACCGTCCAAGTATAACTTCCCGGGCTATAAGGCACGCCGGAAGCGATCGTTTCCGGCCAGGTGGCTCCTTCATTTCGAGAGAGTTCGATCTTCACGTTCCCCGAGATGCTAACGGAAGACCAGGTGATATTATGATTAGATCCGATGTACCATGCCTCCCCACCAATTGGTGAAGTTACAGTAATATCCGGTGCCTCGCGAATGGTGAAATCATTGTCCGAACTATCAGTTGCCCCAGGAGTGCTCAGGCTTGACACCCGGACTCTGCAATTCGCTGAAGCCGTGCCGGTAACTGTCCAAGCATAACTACCCGGGCTATAAGGCACGCTGGAAGAGATCGTTTCGGTCCAAGTGAAACCTCCATTTCGAGAGAGTTCGATCTTCACGTCACCTGAAATGCCAGATGATATCCAAGTGATCGCGCGCGAAGATCCAATCGACCAGATTTCCCCTCCGTTTGGAGCCGTGACTACAATGCCTGACCCTCCAAGTGTGCTGAAAGATGCTGGAGTGCTGTATGAGGTTCCCGCAACATTGCTGGCCGCTAAGCGGAAATGGTATATCGTTCCGGGCGCCAAGCCAGTGAGCGGAGCTGTGATCGGCAGATTGCCTAATCCATCTCCTACATTTGTAGGGTCTGTACTGAACCCATAGTTTTCATCAGTACCCCACTCGAACCAAGCGTTTGTAGCTGCTCCGTTTGGGTTGACGGCACCTTTCAGCGTGGCTGAGTTATACCAGATGGGATCGGGAATGCCAACGGTGACCGATGGTGCTGCAATTTTCTTGAGGTTGACGAGGTTGCTTGCTTGGAAATTCGCCTTGACATTGAGCCAAGGTAAATTTGCGCGCTGCGTGGGAATCAAGTTACGATAGTCGTACTTTTTTCCAATTGCGGAGTCAAGCGCGAAAGCCTGGACATCAAGCATGGTTCCGGGAGCGCAAGATGAGATCGCGGTATCGAAGGCTTGCCTGATGGAAGGGCTCAATGTGGGTGGGTATCGCCAAATTCCACTGTAGGAGTCGCCACTCTTTTGCTCTGCGTAGTTATAAATCGGGCCACCGGCAACCCAATTCAACACTGTTTCATCCCAATAGGTGGATGTCCCAGATTGCTTGACAACCAAGAACACATCGCGAATCCCCGACCTGATGTCTGATGCAGTAATCTCCGCAGAAAAGCTGGAGGAGACATAAAAAGACGGGGTTGTGGTCAAGGAGATGCTTGGTTTTATTGCATCCGTAATCAGCCGAATCCACGAACCCATTGCCTGTGGCCCGTTTGGCTGACTGCTCGAGTCGCCAGATTCGTTGGTGGCCTGAACCAGAATATCTGTTATCGTCCCATCCGCACCGCCACTATAGGTCAATTGGAAATAATAGGTCCGGCCCATAACCAAGGTTGTCACAGGAGTCCCAGCGCAAGCAAAATCGGAATAGATTCCGCTTACCGCTGTGGTTGATGTCCAAGATACTCCCTGATTAGAGCTGGTTCGATATGTGACTTGGTTCGCATTGATATTGTGACCATCGTCCCTAAGCCACCCATGAAGCAATGTTTCCGAAGAACTAACGAAGGCAATGTTCGTATTTGGAAAATCAAATGCTATTTGAGGGTGGAAA
The DNA here is from genome assembly GCA_964624325.1 of uncultured Dehalococcoidales bacterium. Classification (GTDB taxonomy): domain Bacteria; phylum Chloroflexota; class Dehalococcoidia; order Dehalococcoidales; family UBA1222; genus SURF-27. Next base: position 722 of record CAZUXO010000111.1, on the reverse strand, counting down.
GTTTGAATGAAAGTCTCCAAGACAGTGCGCTTTGATCCGAGGGATGCAGGTCCCTGTACGCTGACGGTTACTTTACGTAAGAATTTTACAGGTGTTGTTGTGCCTGTTTCCATAATCAGAGTGGAAGTCATCGTGCGGATATAACCTGGTTTAGGCTCATCCTGCTGGTATTCTGGTATTGTGAGTGTGCTTCGCAGCTCTTCGATCTTTGATTGTGCCAAAGAAACGGTGAGGTCTAGGGTCTGCGTCTTGGCTGTGAGCACAAGCATCTGGCCCGAAATTAGAATGAAGAAGATCAGTACGAGCGATAAGACGCCAATCGCAACAATCAATTCTGCCATTGTAAATCCCGCTGATTTTGCTTTCACATTCACCTATTTCTGCTATTTCTTAAAACAACACTGAAAGTTGAACTTTTGGTCACATTTCCGTCGGAAGCCTGCAGCCAAGCATCCACCCGAATCAGAGGAGTACTGGATGTCGTCAAGGTGCTGGATTTCGTCACCTGCGTTGCTATGAAGGAAACTTGCATCTGGTTTGCAATTGGGTCGGCTGGGCCTCCATTTACGCTTCGCTTTAATGTACTGCCTTCCAATACATAATAGTTGGTCTGCGTATTTGTCGGATCCAGGAATTTGAACTCCAATCGAGTTAGGTTGGGTGTAACGGCGTTTTTTGCCGTTCGCAGGTCGCGTACGATTCGGTCTTCGACAGCTCTCAGT
>CAZUXO010000110.1:0-4381 GCA_964624325.1 uncultured Dehalococcoidales bacterium | reverse complement strand
ACGCAGAAACCATCAAGCGGGAAAGCAAGCAAAAGCAGCAGAACTATATCCTCACAAGCCAGGAGACCCTCATAACGCAGACAATCAAGGAAGCTACGGAAGCCTCCGCTGTTCTGGAGAAAGAAATGCATAGGCTGTCGGATATCGAGGAAAAACTGGCCAGGCAGGATTACGCCCGCACCGAGCAAGAGGCCATTGCCCATCTCATAGCTGAGATGGCATCACTGGCGTACGATGAAAAGAAGCACGACACCCTCCAGCTAGCTATAGAAAGATTAAAACCATTCGAGGAACAAAAGCTGAAATTGGATGAGGCGTCAAAACTCATTTCCCAAGAAAAGGAGAACTTCACCAAGTCTGAACAAGTCATTATTGACATCAACACGCGCCTGGCAGCAGACAGGGAGTCACAAAAACAGTTTGCAGCACGAATATCTGATCTGCCTGAAATGTCGCGGAAGCTGGCACTGTCGGAGGTCGAATTTAAGCAGCAATCAGAAATGCAACAATCTACCAGAGAAAGACTCGCCGTTCTCAGGCAGCAAGTGAAGAGACTTGGCGACCTTGAAAAGCGTCACGCAGAAAAGCTAAAGTTCGTCGCCGAGGCAACCGAAAAAGAGTCCTTATACAGGCAACTAGCCCAGATATTTGGGAAAAAAGGCATTCAGGTTATGCTTATCGAGACAACGCTGCCAGAAATCGAAGCGGAGGCCAATCGCCTGCTCTCCCGCATGACCGACGGGCGCATGAACTTGACCTTCGAAACGCAACAGGCAACCAAAAAAGGGGATATCACCGAGACGCTTGATATTAAAATCGCTGACGAATTGGGAACACGCAACTACGAGATGTTTTCAGGAGGGGAAGCCTTCAGGATAGACTTCGCTATCCGTATAGCCCTATCCAGACTTTTGGCCCGGCGAGCAGGATCTCCCTTGCCAACGCTCATTATCGATGAGGGGTTCGGAACGCAAGACGCTGACGGCATCGAAAAGCTCAGGGAAGCCATAAACTCGGTACAGGATGAATTTATTAAAATACTGGTTATCACGCATATCGATGAATTGAAGGACGCCTTCCCCACGCGCATCGAGGTGGTGAAAAAAGGGGATGGCTCCACTATACAGGTGAGTTAGAAAAGCTAGAGACACTCCTGAAATTTAGATCTGACTTTACCGCTCACAAACTCATCCGACCTGCTGCCTCAGCCTTAGCAGAAATCCTCACCGCTAGAGGATTGGGAAACCACAATTTGGGTTACAGCCCTAAGTCCCCACTTATACCCTGCATAGCAGATAATCCCAGGGCGATAAATTCTTCCAGTGAAAGGCCTAGCGTGGAGCAAGAGGCAATTTGTTCACGGTTGGCCCCCGCCGCGAAACTCTTTTCCTTGAAGCGCTTGCGGATAGATGACGCTTCAACAACCGCCAATTTCTTTTCTGGCCTTATCAGCGCACCCGCAGTTACGAGACCGGTCAGGGGGTCGGCACAGAAGAGAGCTTTATCCATGAGGTTTTCGCAGGTCACGCCATGGGCCTCGTTGTGGCACAAAATAGCATGTACCACGGCGGAACTGCCGCCCATCTTTTGCACCATATCTGCGCTGAGTTTGCCGTGGTTAGTCATGTCTCCAGCGAGGATATCGATGTCTATGTCATGCAGCAGGCCTGCCAAACCCCATTCATCCTCATCCTCACCAAATTTACGGGCTAGCGCCCGCATAACGGCTTCGGTAGCCAGCATGTGCTTGATCAAGTTTTGGCTTTTTACGTTATCTGTAACGGCTTTGAGAGCTTCCGTTCTTTTCATATCTTCTCCAATTTCCTATATAAAATAATCCCTTATTTTAATTCAGGTCAAGAAAGAAAGGCAATTATTTCCCCACAAAACATATGAAGCTGGATCAGTGGGATAATGTGAAAGTAAAAGCTATTGAAGCTGGTAAAGGCACACCTGCCAACCAGATAGTGCCCCATCCGGCGGATCGGAGATCAGAATGACACTGGTTACTTGTCCGTCACGGCTGGGGCTCTGTCCAGCACCTTCTTAAGATAATAACCCGTCGCAGATGTCGCATGTTTGATTATCTGTTCCGGAGTTCCGGTAGCTACCAACCGTCCACCGGCATCACCAGCACCAGGCCCGAGATCTATTATCCAATCGGCATTCTTGATAACGTCCAAATGATGTTCGATTATGACCACTGAATTGCCGCTGTCGACCAGCCGTTGCAACACACGCATGAGAGCCGCTACATCCTCAAAAGAAAGGCCCGTGGTCGGTTCATCGAGGATATACATGGTGCGTCCGGTAGCTCTCCGGGAGAGCTCGGAAGACAACTTGACTCGCTGCGCCTCGCCGCCGGAAAGATGGGGTGCCGGCTGACCCAGACGGATGTAGTTCAGACCAACGGCGTGCAGGGTCTCCAATTTGTTCTTAATCTTGGGAAAGTGCTCAAAAAAACGAAGAGCCTCTTCCACAGTCATGTCCAGCACATCGGCAATGCTCTTGCCTTTGAACTTTATCTCCAGCACTTCGCGGTTATAACGCGCTCCGTGGCATACTTCGCACGGCACTGTCACATCCGGCAGAAACTGCATTTCTATCTGAATGAAACCCTCTCCGCGGCAGGCCTCGCAGCGCCCGCCTTTGACATTAAAGGAAAAACGCCCGGCTTCATAGCCCCTCAGCCTGGCTTCCGGTGAGGTGGCAAACAATTCGCGTACATGGGTGAATACTCCTGTATAAGTCGCCGGATTGGAACGCGGTGTGCGCCCAATTGGCGACTGGTCGATATCGATGACTTTATCAATATTGTCTATGCCGGTTATGGAGGTGGCCTCACCGGGTTTTTCACGAGAGTGATAGAGGACTTGAGACAACTTGCGGTAAAGCACCTCGTTGATGAGTGTACTCTTTCCACTACCTGATACACCGGTAACAACCACCAACTTGCCCAGCGGGAGACGTACATCTATGCTCTTAAGATTGTTCTGGCAGGCACCCTTGATTACGATCTCTTCACCTGACCCTTTTCGTCTTTTATCAGGATAGGATATCTGCCTCCGCCCGGAAAGGTACTGACCGGTGATGGATTTCTCGGACTCAAGTATCTGCTCGATAGTCCCGGCGGCGATGATCTCCCCTCCATGTTCACCGGCGCCTGGCCCCATATCTATGATGTAGTCTGCGGCACGCATGACGGCCTCGTCATGCTCCACCACTATCAGGCTGTTACCCAGGTCGCGCAGCCGCTTTAATGTCTCCACAAGGCGATAATCGTCCGCCGGATGCAGGCCAATAGTAGGCTCGTCACAGATGTAAAGTACGCCCATAAGGCCGCTACCGATTTGAGTGGCCAATCGTATACGCTGCCCTTCGCCGCCGGAAAGCGTGGCTGAAGACCTCTCCAGCGTAAGATATTCCAGCCCCACGTTTTCCAGGAAACTCAAACGCGAAGAAATCTCTTTTAAAATCTCGCGGGCTATGGTACGCTCTTTTTCGGTGAGAATGGTCTCTTTAGCGGCGAGACCGTTGGCCCATGCAAGTGCCTTGCTAACCGACATACTTGAAGCATTGACGATGTTGATACCGCCTATAGTGACGGCCAGAGCTTCTGGTTTAAGACGCTTCCCCTCGCACACCTGACAGGGTAGGGCTACCATATACTGCTCCATGGCAACTCGCGACATATCCGACTCAGTATCATGGTGGAGTCTGTCCAGACGCGGAATGACGCCCTCAAAACCATCGTGATAAATGCGCGGTTTGCCGAAGCGGTTGCGGTAGGAATGAGACTCTCCGCCTTCCCCGTAGAGAATGACTCGCAAAGCCTCAGCGCTGAGATTGCTAACTGGTGAGCTTAGTGAGAAATGGAAACGGCGAGCCAAATCTTCAAGCTGTGAATAATACCATGTCTGCCACTGGTAGGGGTGGATAGCTCCTTCCGCCAGAGATAGTTCCTTGTTGGGAATAACCAGATCGGGATCGAACTCCATTTTTATACCGAGACCGGTGCAGGCTGGGCAGGCTCCGTGAGGGCTGTTGAAACTAAAGGTACGTGGCTCCACCTCTCCCAGGCTAATACCGCAATCCGGGCAAGAAAATTGTTCAGAAAAGAGCATTTCGTCACCATCGACAATGGATATGATCACCACGCCCTTCCCCAGCTTGAGGGCCGTTTCCACCGAGTCGGCGATGCGACTCTGGTTGCCTTCCTGACCGATGACCAGACGGTCTATGACGGCCTCTATGGTATGCTTCTTTTTCTTGTCCAAATCAATGTCGGAGTCAAGCTCTTTAATCGTCCCGTTCACGCGCACGCGGGCATAACCACTCTTGCGCAGGTCCCCGAAAACCTCTTTGTATTCCCCCTTGCGGT
>CAZUXO010000109.1:0-3901 GCA_964624325.1 uncultured Dehalococcoidales bacterium | reverse complement strand
GGTTATCGAAAGCCGCACGGGGGACGTGATGCTCACCCATTTCGGCATCAGTGGCCCGGCGGCCCTACATATAAGTTTGGCAGTGGTAGACACTCTGGAACACAGCCCGGTCAGTATCTGCATAGACCTACGCCCTGATGTTTCATGGGATGATACGCGTGATTTCCTGCAAAAGGTTTTCGACCGTTTGAGCAGGCGAATTTTCCGAAACATCCTTCTCGAACTAGTGCCCCCAATATTAGTCGAACCTTATCTGGAGATGTGCGGAATACCCGCCGATAAACTCGGGTGTCACATCAACGCCGAAGAACGTGAAAGCTTGCTGCGGCTGATCAAATGCCTCACGTTCAACATCAAAGGCCCTCTTTCTCTCGCATCCGCCATGGTCACCGCAGGCGGAATCTCTCTGAAGGAGATTGAGCCGCGCACCATGGCCTCGCGGCTGATCAAGGGGCTTTACTTCGGCGGCGAAGTGATGGACATAGACGCCGATACGGGAGGATTTAACCTTCAGGCAGCATTCTCGACAGGTCGGTTGGCCGGTGAAAGCGCGGCAGCTTTCGCCTTAGGCTCTGAGAATAAACAGAAGTGATGTAATATCCGGTGCGTTAGATTAAAATATCTTTATGTCAAATTCTTCAAGAGTACGACAAAGGGCAAACAACGGCAACCCTACCACATTGTAATAGTCCCCTTCGATGCGTTCCACCAAGGCTGCCCCCAACCCTTGTATAGCATAAGCCCCAGCTTTATCCAGCGGTTCCCCCGTTTTCACATAGTCATCTATTTCGGACGGGCTAAAACTCCGCATAAACACTTGGGTTTCAACCGTCCTTGTGATACTTTTTTCAGTCTTTGAATCCATAACAGTAAAACCAGTGATTACGCGGTGGCATCTCCCGCTTAGGGAAATCAGAATCTCGCGGGCCTCGGTGGCATCGCGTGGTTTGCCAATGATACGGCCTTCGAAAAGGCCGAATGTATCCGCGGCGATAACGACGGCCTCCTCATGCCGGGAAACAGCTTTTTTTGCTTTTTCGAAGGAGAGCGAACACGCAAGCGCATGAGGTTCGTTTTCAGCGCACAGGTCCTCGCGGCATCCGCTCGGGTCGATAGTGAACTTCAGTCCGAGTTGTTCGAGAAGTTGCCTGCGCCCGGGCGATGCTGAGGCAAGGACTATTGCTCTCAACTGTTAATTCCATCAACGTAGTGTCTGTATTCATAAGGAGACATGTTGAGCATTAATTCTAGCGGTGCAGCTTCTTATTTTCAACGTAATTTGTGAATTTATGATTATCGAGCGTAACTCGGAGATTTCGTTTTATATCCTTTGGATCGCAGTTCAGGCAAACCTCTCCTCTTTCCAGGGGTCGCCGCGATTGTTATACCCTCTCGTCTCCCAGAAACCAGGGTGGTCGACAGAGCTAAATTCGATGCCTGTGACCCATTTGGCGCTCTTCCAGAAATATAGCCTCGGGACTACCAGCCGCACCGGCCAGCCATGTTCCGGGGTGAGCGGGATGTCGTCGTGCTTGATGGCAAACAACACGTCTTGCTGTAGAAAATCAGAAAGAGTGAGGTTAACGGTGAAGCCTCCGTAGGCGTGAACAATAACGAATTTAGCCTCCGGCCTGAGCCTCACCAATTCAGTCACCATTTGCGCGCCGAATCCCTCCCACAAGTTATTGAGCCGCGTCCACCTCGTCACGCAGTGAATATCCGAAAAAACCTGCTGTGAATGTAGCGCGCTAAATTCACTGTAAATCAGGGTAACTTCATGCTCGACTTCTCCTGAAATAGTGAATGTCCAGTCATCCGAATTGATGGCTGGAACTCCGCTGGATTGGAGCTGCGGCCATGCTTTGGTCTCGGTTTGGCCGGGTGGTATGCGGTCGATTCTCAGAGTATCAGGGCTGTATATAATTCCTGGAAGCGGTGTGATTGTGTTCTGTGGAGACGAGTTTTTACTGGGAACTCCGAAACATCCATCAAGAAGACTAGAGGAGCCTGCAGCGGCTGCTGCAAGCAAGACCCCGGTTCCTCGTAAAAATTCCCTGCGTGACACCCTCTTTTGAGCCATAGTATTGCTTTCAGATTTCAAAGGCCATTTTGATCTTCACTGGCATATAGAATATGAGAAAACCTATCAAACAATCATAAAATTATCAGTTGAATAGTTAAATAATTATGACTTCGATATTTTGTGGATTTGCTCTGTTTCAGGGAGTATTATGGTTTCTTATATTACCAGTGTGTTATGATATTTCCAGTATGTTTTCAGGAGAGAATTGACTGCTTCTACAGAGTTATTAAATCTTTTGAATTCTTGATTGCCTCTAAAACAAGGTTAATCACCTCCAGCAAGAGATAATCAAATGCGATATCGAACCATTATACTTTGGGGACTGTTCATCGGAATCATCCTTCTGGGTACCATTTACGTCAACCAGGAAATTACAGGTAGCTCCGATACATCTATTCTCAATTTCAGTGGACTTACGATGGTCGGGAAACTCATCATCGGCCTGGCGATACTGCTTCTCATCCTGCACTCGGTTTGGACGCTTGGAGTCTTTAGTGGCCCAAGTCTCATTGCTCTGAGTTTTACGACAGGGCTGATTTTCGAGATCGTGGGAGTCAACTACGCCGAAATCTTCGGTGGGCATTATGTTTATAACATTGACGCTAATCCGAGAATACTCGATGTGCCCTTGTTGATACCGCTAATCTGGGCCGGTTTCATCTACGCCGGATGCAGCATCGTCTCCTCTTTTTCCGTATGGCTCAACAGGGGTGGATTTGGCACAATTCAGCGTCGTACAATGCATAAGCTTCCATTTGCTGCGCTCGGCGCGTTTGTCGTACTGGCTATCGACCTTATTATGGAACCTCTCCAAGTCGCCTCAGGCAACTGGAGGTGGCTGGACAGCGGCAGTTACTTCAACATCCCGGCGGGGAATTTTCTCGGATGGTTCCTAGTTGCTTTTCTTTCAACTTTTATATTCTTAATTTTACAGGATTATCTTCCCGGGCAGCGGCAGGATACCGACAAGAAAGTGCTCCTGATCCCAGTGATTGGATACGGGTTGCTTTGCGTCATATTCATATTCTGGGCAATTCGCATCGGCATGTCATCGTTGGTTTATGTAGGATTTATCACTATGTCACCGACCGTGGTAGTTAACCTGGTCCTGTACTTACTATGGCAAAGACGTGGCAAGCGGGATAGTGGAAGCTACACCATCAAAATTGTTGCACAAGATCCCACCTAGTTGGATATAGTGCACACAGGGGCAGTTTCACTCAATCCATCGTCATCCTTAGTAGAGTTTGATGTCTTTTTGGGCCTGATCTTTCTGTAAATTTCTTTGGGGTCTCTTTTTTTACCCGCAATCGTCAAAAGGTCATCTATTGTGATACCGAAAAGTCTTTCATTCTCTTCGAGATAGGGCTGTATCAACTTCCAGTCCGCATCAGTGACCTTGGCAAACTCTCCGCCATTGAGCTGTTCATTTACAAGCTTCCGGTGAGGATCCCGTACATATATTGCACCACCAGATGCCAGCGAAAAGATATTGGATCCAGGATAAGGCGATTCGTACTCACGGATCGATCCGTCGTTATCATCGAAGCCGATACCATTCAGAATGACAAACCCACCGCCTCCCAGTGGATCGCCGGCCATAAAGGATTCGGCTAAGTAATCAAGTGCCGTGACGTTGATGACCACGCGCGGCTTGCCGACAGCATTAATCAGGGGGCGCCCCGCGGCGTTGCCCATGATATAGGCCACGCCTCCCTTGGCGCCGTACATGAAGGTCTGTCCAACATCGCCGAAAACCACCAGTTTGCCCTCTTTCATGATTTGGCAAAGTTGATCCTGGGCGTTGCCGTGCACGTA
>CAZUXO010000108.1:0-4150 GCA_964624325.1 uncultured Dehalococcoidales bacterium | reverse complement strand
ACTTTGCGGTAAAAAGGTAAATACCTAACGTTATGTCATGCTTAAACATCCCGTATCACTCAACGGGATAACATTCTGGCATATATATGATTCTATTTTCAGCCCTAACCCAGATTCGTTTGTCTAAGGTAAATATTTTATTTTGGGGAACGAATCACTTCCATCAGGCACAGTCCAGGCACTCGATTCGTTTTTCGTTTTTTGCAAGTAACCGCCTGCCAAAGTCCTTTTCAGTAGCTCCAATGTTGCTGTATAATTCCAATCATTGTAACACTTTTGTTCTGTTATTGTCAAGGTAATTTTGCGCCCTACATGTAATATTTGGCTTCAATAGGAAACAGGTTGATGGCATCAATAGTAATAACCGAGTCTTTCACCGGCAAAATGCGCGACGAACTGCTTAACCGGGAAATCATTACCACTTTGGAGGAAGCTAATATATTGATCGCGCAGTGGAGGAGGAAATATAATCAGGTTCGTCCGCACAGTTTCAGGAAATACCGGCCTCCCACCCCTTAAGCTAAAATTGTTTTGTCTACCAAGCAAAAAGTGGTATAACTACCAGAGGCAGGTCAACAACTAAAGAAAGGAACGCAAATAAATTAAAGCGGAGCATATAAATGACTGTTAGAATTGTGACTGATAGCACTTCGGACATACCCTTGTATCTGGTTGAGGAACTTGGTATCAAAGTGGTTCCGGTTACTGTGCGTTTTGGAAATCAGGAATTTCGTTCTGGCATCGACCTGACTTCGCAAGAATTTTACTCCAAACTGGCAACATCAGGGGTTCATCCACACACTTCACAGCCAGCACCAGAGGATTTTGCCAAAGTATTTCGAGAACTCGGTTGCGATTGCGAAGGAATACTATCCATCAATATATCTGCAAAGTTGTCAGGTACGGTCAATTCGGCCAATCAAGGCAAAACATTGGTAGCTGGTAAATGCCCTATTGAGGTTATCGACTCTCGTTTTAACTCCATCGGGCTGGGGATCATCGTTATCCAAGCAGCAAAACTTGCTATGAGCGGAGCGAGCCTGCCGCAAATCATTGAAACGGTTAAAATAGATATCGAAAAGATAAGAATGCTGGGAATCTTTGACACCATGAAATATCTGGTTCGTGGTGGGCGGGTCAGCCTGGTCAGGGCGAGTGCGGCTCGGATTTTGAATGTTAAGCCGATGCTTACGTTCCGTGATGGCGAGGTAGCTCAAGCCGGGCTTGTCCGTTCCTACGATAAAGGGATCAACAAAATAGTCGACTTCGTCAGAAGTCAAGGCAAAATCTTTGATTTGGCCATAGCCCATAGTATTGTGGAAAAGAGGGCAGCAGAACTGAAGTCCAGGCTAGGAGAGTTATTCCCGGTCGATGACATCCTTGTGACCGAACTCGGACCTGCCTTGGGCGTTCACGGCGGCCCGGGGGTGCTGTTAGTGGCTTTGCGCAAAGGTTAACAAGGAAAATTGTATAAGGGGGCTGTAAATGTCCATCGAAAACCCGAAATACAAAGTTGTCGAGCGCGATAACAAATTTGAGATCCGTGATTATGAGCAATACATTGTTGCGGAGGTCGATGTGGAAGCCAGCTATAACAGCGCTTTGAATTCGGGATTCGGGATTCTGGCTGGTTACATTTTCGGAGGTAACAGTGCGCGAGCCAGTATTGCCATGATTGCTCCGGTCACAGAAAATAGCGTCCCAAAATCAGAACGAATCAAAATGACCAGTCCTGTTTCAGCCTCCCACAAGCAAGGCCAGGTTCATACAATCAGCTTCAGCATGCCAAGCAAATATACGTTAGACACCTTGCCCCGACCGAATGACGCGAATATCCGTCTCAGAGAGGTCCCGGCTAGCAGGGTGGCTGCTCTAAGGTTTTCGGGGAACCTGAACGAGAAATTGGTCACGAAGAAAACTTCTGAATTGATGGCGTGGTTGAAACAGAAAAACCTAAATCCTAAGTCACCCGTGGCTTCTTGCCAGTATAATCCTCCTTGGATCCCCGGCCCGTTCAGAACAAACGAGATAATCGTCACAGTCTAAAATCTTGATGCAATCAGAAAGCTGTGGTTTTGGGTAAAAATATATAAATTAGTAATTGGGACACTGGAGGCTCAACATGAAGGAAATCATACCTCTGGAAAAACTAATATCTTTGCGCGGGAAAACCGCCATAGTTACCGGGGCGGCTGCAGGGATCGGACGGGCTATCGCCACCAGGTTTGGTGAAGCAGGTGCTAACCTGGAACTAGTGGACAACGACTTGAAGGGGCTTGAAAACCTCAAGCAAGAATTGTCGAAATGGAATCTTGGCATCAACCTCTACCAATTCGACATGTCTGTCAGAGAAAACATAACAACTCTATGGCAAAAATGGCAAGAGGTTCCACCTGATATACTGGTAAACAACGTTGGCATATACCCTCCTCAAGATTTCCTTACAATGGAACATAGCGTGTGGCAAAAAGTAATGGATACTAACCTGAACTCAACTCAACATATGTGCCGTTATATGCTCAAAGCCAGGGGAGATAAAGGCGGGGTAATAATCAACATGGGATCCATAGAAGCCATCTTGCCCTTTGCCGATGATCTCATACACTACGATGTAAGCAAGGCAGGCATCATCGCTTTAACCAGGGGACTGGCCAAAGAATTCGGCAAAAAAGGGTTTAAGATAAATGCAATTCTGCCAGGCGGAATCGATACCCCAGGGACTCAAGCCGTAGCAGCCCGGATACTAACCAAATTTGACGTGGGGCTCATCCCCAGCGGCATCAAATACCAGACCAGAATCCCGCTAGGCAGGCGCGGAAGACCAGACGAGGTTGCCCGCATAGCCCTTTTCCTGGCGTGCGACCTTTCATCTTATGTTCAAGGAGCCTTGATACCTGCAGACGGGGGCTTCCTATCCAGCTGAAAGTTATGAAAAAGGGTTTAATACATAACAAGGAGTATGTTAGATGAACGCTCTAAAACTGGTTCTGCTGATAATTAATATTATAGGAGGAGTGGCGGTAATAGGCAGCTATATACTGGGTCTCAAGACTCACACTGGTGGCGCTAATGTCCTTTGGGGTGGAACGCCCTTGGGCATACGCCCTGCCTATGGGTTCTCGATGATCCTATCGGCGGTTGCATATTTAGCTTTTGCCTACTTTATCCTCTTCAAACTTGACTCCGCCAATACTTTGATAGCTGGAAAACTGGGTTACGGTTTTCTCTCCATTTTGTTTGTGTTGATTCTGGGAGCATCAGCACTGTGGATGCCTCTGACATATGTCTATATAGGGCATTCCACGACCTTAATATGGATCGGTATCCGTGTTGTTCTTCTGATAGTCGGCTTATCCTCCTGCACTCTTGTTTGGGCATTACTCAATCTTAACAATGGAGCGAGTGGTCTGGCATACTGGCTAGCCATCGCAGGAAGTGCATATTTTGCTTTCCATACCACCGTTCTGGACGCATTAACATGGCCGGTGCTTTTCCGCTAGTTTAGGTGAAATATGGGATGGGTCAGTTTTTATGAGCAGTAAGATAAGTTTGTCTAACTGGACTGCATGTTTCACCTAGAAATTAGCTAGGCTGAAAATAACGTGCGTTCTCAATTTCACAATATACAAGGCCGACTTCTGCAAGAGAAGCCGGCCTTGTTCTAGTCTGGCAGATAATATATTTATTAGACGAAAAGTACCGGGAAGAAAATCTGCCAGGCCAGCAGCGCTTTGGCGGTCAGGCTAAGTATGATGTACACCTTCTCTCCGAAAAGGTAATCACGCCACGGCCCAACCTTCTTGTACTGCAAGATCATGTTGACGGCGAAGCAGTTGAAGAAGATGAACAGCGAGATGATGATGCCGTAGACGAATCCGGGCGGCGACACGTTCAGCCCCGGAGCGATAGTGTAAATCACGACAGCCACCCAGGGTATAGCCCCGGCGAAGCAGCCCATCCAGAAAGGCAGCAGGTTCTTGTTGCCCGGTTTCTCGTATTTCTCCTGCAGCGCGCCGAAGAGGATCATGCTGGCGTTGACGCCGAAGATGGCCAACAATGCGGCGATGTCGCTGATGCCCACGATCTGGGAGATCAGAACTATCATCAATGACGAGCTGAAGAAGTACTCTATCCAGCGCCCGTAGTTGCG
>CAZUXO010000107.1:0-2546 GCA_964624325.1 uncultured Dehalococcoidales bacterium | reverse complement strand
TCAATGAAAACCCTTATCCTATACCGTTCATTCCTTGGCTCATCCAAGCAATATGCCGAATGGCTGCATGAAGACATTCCGTCCGATATCATGAAATTCGGCAAGGACAGCGACAATATTCTCGATTCTTACGATAGTGTGGTTTTGTTTTGTGGCACATATGCTACACGACTTAGTCTTGCCGGTTATTTAAAGCGCAACTGGGGAAAGCTTCAGAGAAAACGGGTGGTGTTCGTCACCGTTGCCGCAACCTCCGCAGAAAGTCGTTTTAGCGTAGCGGGATACTCCAGAATTCCCGATAAAATCAGAGTATCAATAAAGCACTTCCACTTGCTCGGGAAGGGTAGCCGGGCTAATGTAGCAGTATTTAAAAAGGAAAATATTCAGGCAATAGTAGAATATTTAAAAAGCTTATAACCTACCGCTAATTAACCTTAGAGTCGGTGAAGAATGAATCAGGTATTGACTTACTTTACCTAGGGCATCCAATCAATTCGTAATGGCAAGTAATTCAACTAAACAGGAGGCTCTTCCCGGTAATGGCATTTATTAATCTGCAAAGCGTCAGCCTGGCGTTTAACGCTATCAGCCTTTTTGATGAAATTCGCTTAAGCGTCGAGGCAGGTGAAAAAGTTGCGCTGGTGGGACGCAACGGGTCCGGCAAGTCGACTTTACTCAAACTGATCGCAGGCGTGGCGCGGCCCGATGGCGGCATCATATCCATCCAGAAGGGTATCCGCATCGCTTATCTGGACCAGACGGTACCGGGGGAGGTGCCGGGTACGGTTTTAGAAGCAGTTAGAGGTGATTTGAACGGGAATCAGAATGAACAGGGGATTGCCCTTAACCAGCGCGCCGAGAAAGCCATCTCCCAATCAGGGCTGGATGCCAGATGGGTTTTTAATACCCTTTCCGCCGGCATGAAGCGCAAGGTCTTACTGGCTAAAGCACTTGCCGCCGAACCGGATATATTGCTGCTAGATGAGCCTACCAACCACCTGGATATAGATTCCATCAAACGATTGGAAGAGATGCTAATCAAGTTCACTGGTGCCTTGATATTTGTTACCCATGACCGGGTGTTCTTGCAGAATATCGCGACCCGCATCGTGGAAATCGACCGGGGGAAGTTATTCGATCAGGTATGTGACTATCAGACTTTTCTGGAACGGCGTGCGGCCGGCAGGCTAGTAGAGGAAACACAGAATGCCCTGTTTGATAAAAAGCTGGTGAAAGAAGAGCAGTGGAGACGCAAGGGCGTACAGGCACGCGGTACGCGCAACGAAGGTCGTGTGCGGGAACTGGAAAAATTACGGACGATGCGCGGGGAGCGGAGAGAGCCCCTCGGGAGCGTTAAACTGGAAGCCCTGGGCGCTGAACGTTCGGGTATGCTGGTCGCCCGGGCCGATAACTTCAGTTTCAGTTACGCCGGCGTACCGGTTATCTCTCAACTTTCCACTATAATCATGAAAGGTGAGAAGGTCGGCATACTGGGTCCCAACGGCAGCGGCAAGACAACCTTACTGCGTCTTCTTCTCGGGAAACTTCAGCCGGACTCGGGAACCATTCGCCTGGGTACAAATCTCAAGGTCAGCTATTTCGACCAGTTGCGCGAGAAGCTGGATGAGAACAAGACCGTTCAGGAAAATGTGGTAGAGAACAATCAGGATACCGTGACTGTCAACGGGCAACAACGGCACATTATGGGGTATCTGCAGGATTTCCTTTTTTCCCCGAACCAGGCACGCTCTTACGTTTCAACCCTTTCCGGCGGGGAACGGAATCGTCTTCTGCTGGCAAGGCTGTTCACCCGGCCTTCCAATCTCCTGGTCATGGATGAACCGACCAACGACCTGGATATCGAGACGATAGAGATACTGGAAGAATATCTGATGAAATATCCGGGGACGCTGCTTCTGGTCAGCCACGACCGGGCTTTTCTGAACAATGTCGTCACCAGCACCCTGGCTTTCGAAGGCGCGGGCAAGGTCAAAAGATATGTCGGCGGGTATGACGACTGGCTGGATCAGCGCGCCCCGCAAGTCAAAGCGCTGAAAGTTTCAAAACCCCCTTCGCCGATAAAAGCTGCCGCAATCAAAATAAAATTCGGTCCACGCCAGCAAAGGGAACTGGACTCGCTGACGCTGACCATCCAGTCGCTGGAAACAGAACAGGAAAACTTGTATAGAGAGATGGGCAACTCCGGCCTTTACAAAAGCGACAAATCAGCCATCCTCGGCACAAAGGAACGGCTTGAAGAAGTAACCGCGCTGCTGAAAGAGGCCTACGGCGGTTGGGAAGCGCTTGAGCACCTTAAAAATGAGCCGGGGGTTTAACCGGCGCGCTGCCAGCACCCAGCCTGGGAACAAGACTTTTTGGTGTACCCCTCATTTTTCATATACTCCCCTACGAGGGGTATAAATGCCTCATCCGGTTAAATAATCAATGGATCCTGGTCCACTGGCCGTGATGACAGAGTGGGTGCCGGCTTTTCCACCACGCTCAATGTAACCGAATTTTTGCGGAGACGGATTTTACCGGCTTTA
>CAZUXO010000106.1:0-12782 GCA_964624325.1 uncultured Dehalococcoidales bacterium | reverse complement strand
ACGTGTGCTCTTCCGATCTCTGGAATGACTTCTATGGGAGTTCTCCTAAAACGGGAATCAGCAGAGTATTATAACATCACGAGACCGGAGTGTCATTGCTGAAGGTCTCCCCCCAAGCAGGCCCGCACCCCTGGAAACTGTGCCGCCTGAAGTGCTTTGGTCAGAGCATAAATATTTATTTTGGGGAACGAATCGCTTTTTCCAGGCACACCCTCTGCGTGGGATTCGTTTTTCGTTTTTTCCGTTCTGGGTTAAATAATTGTTAAAAATGCGGGTCTCCTCAGCAAACCGCTCAAATGCCAGTTCGATTGGGATTGGAAAAGTTTATGCCCCCGTTTCAGCCCCAATCATTATAAGCTATTATAGCACTTATGTTCGATGAAGTCGAGGGGTTTTGTGCATTGCGAAGCACTGGAACGAGACGCAATGGCCACGATTGAAAGTCTGTGGCGACCTCCTTCGCGGGCATCTGGCAAGCTCGGAACGGGAAGGTAACCCTCCCTTGATGCTTCCGCCACTCACTGTGGCTTCCAGCGTGATAACGATGGGAAACGAGATTGCCACAGCCACTGAGTGGCTTCGCAAGGACAGGGAAGGAAATCCCTCAATCTCCCTTTCGCCAAAGGGAGAGCTTTCAGCTATCAGCTGTCAGACCTCAGCCATTGGCTTATTGCTAATTCCATCCAGATCCTTCGCTGCGCTCAGGATGAGAAGGGAAATCCCTCACTCTCTCTTTTCGTCAAAGGGAGAGTCGCCACCCTGAAACCTCTGGATTCCCGCGTTCGCGAGGATGACAAAAGATAGGGCTATCAGCGATCGGCTGTCAGCATTCAGCACCAAGGTTAACATGGCACCTCAAGATGCTTCGGCCACCCGTTGCGGTCTGCAGCAGGACAAGTCAACCCTCCATTCTTGCCCCATTGTCGGGCAAAGCGTTATAATTCACTCATTGTGAGGGGAACATGAAGCTAAGCCGTGAAGAGGTATTGCACATCGCCGCGCTGGCCAAGCTGGGCATGACTGAAGATGACATTACGCACTTCGGTGCGCAGCTTTCCAACATACTGGAAAACTTCGAAGTGCTCAAGAAGGTGGACACCG
Organism: uncultured Dehalococcoidales bacterium; assembly: GCA_964624325.1. Lineage (GTDB taxonomy): Bacteria > Chloroflexota > Dehalococcoidia > Dehalococcoidales > UBA1222 > SURF-27. The sequence goes on along the minus strand of CAZUXO010000106.1, from coordinate 11,681 downwards.
AAGGGGTAGCTCCCACCGCCCAACCCAACTCCCTGTGCAACGTCATGAAAGCTGACGAGGTGTCGCCCTCAATGCCACCCTCCGATGTGCTGGCCAACGCCCCTCACCGCGAAGGTGACTTCTTCCGTATTCGCCCGGTGCTTGAATAACCCGGTTTAAGGAGCAACCTTGACGAATCTCGAACTACTAACCATTCACGAAGCACACGTGCTGCTCAAGTCAAAGCAGCTGTCATCGGTCGAGTTGACCCAGGCTACGCTTAAACGAGTGCACGCCTTCGACCCCAAAATAAAGGCTCTCATGACGATAACGGAGGAGATTGCTCTCATCCAGGCTAAAGCGGCCGACGGGCGCATTGCAAAGGGAGACTGCGGTCCGCTTACAGGCGTCCCCGCAGTCATGAAGGACGTGCTGTGCACCAAAGGGGTGCGCACCACCTGCTCCTCCAAAATGCTGGAACACTTCGTACCGCCCTACAACGCCACTGTCATTGAGAAACTATATGAACAGGGCATGGTGCTGCTGGGCAAGGCCAACATGGACGAGTTTGCCATGGGCTCCTCCACCGAGAACTCGGCCTATTTCACCACTCGCAACCCATGGGATCTGACTCGTGTGCCAGGGGGGTCTTCCGGTGGTTCGGCAGCGGCAGTAGCGGCGGGGGAGGGGATTTATGCCCTCGGCTCGGACACCGGCGGTAGCATACGCCAGCCCGCTGGTTTTTGCGGCATCACAGGCCTCAAGCCCACCTACGGCAGGGTCAGCCGTTACGGATTGATAGCCTTTGCTTCATCCCTCGATCAGATAGGCCCCATGACGCAGGACGTGACCGACTGTGCGCTTGTGCTGAACGTCATCGCTGGCCACGACGAGAAAGATTCGACTTCAGTCCCCTGCGAAGTGCCAGACTACACCAGGAGCCTGAATAGGGATATCAAGGGCATGCGCTTGGGCATCCCCAAAGAATATTTCGTGGAAGGTATGCAACCAGAGGTGGCGCAGACCATCGAAACGGCCATCGCAAAACTGGAGGAGCTGGGGGCCAGTATTGACCGGAGCGTGAGCCTGCCCAGCACTCCATACGCACTGGCGGTGTATTACATCATCGCCCCTTCCGAAGCGTCGGCCAACCTTGCGCGCTACGACGGCGTCAAGTACGGCTTTTCCTACCAGGGCACCGACAGCATGTGGGAGGCCATGGAGAAGACACGCCAATTCGGCTTCGGACCGGAGGTTAAGCGGCGTATAATGCTGGGCACCTACGCGCTCTCATCAGGATATTACGATGCCTATTACCTCAAAGCGCAAAAGGTGCGCACGCTGATCAGAATGGAGTTCGACCGGGCTTTCGAGAAATTCGATGCCCTCATAACGCCAACCTCACCTACCGTGCCCTTCAAAGCGGGTGAGAAGGCGGACGACCCACTCTCGATGTACCTGAGCGACGTTTGCACTCTACCTATCAACATTGCAGGGGTTCCTGCCATATCCATCCCGGCAGGATTCGCCAACGGGCTCCCCATCGGCCTGCAAATCATCGCCAAACCCTTTGCCGAGGAGACTATCTTCCGCATCGCCCATGCCTATGAGCGGGCTACAGGATGGCAAAAGATCAAGCCACCGTTATAACCTCCAGCGTGCCAAAGTTGGAGCTTTCAGCTCACTAGCGAGGAACGAAATTGCCACAGCCACTGCGTGGCTTCGCAATGACAATGACAGAACTTTCGGCTATCAGCGTTCGGCTGTCAGCTCACAGATTCCTCGCACGAACAACCAGGGGCGAGATTGCCACGTCAGCCTGCGAGCATCCTCGCAAGGACATAGGGGGAAAACCCCCTCAATCTCCCTTTCGCCAAGGGGAGAGTCGCCACCCCGCAGGGACGCTGGATTCCGGCTTTCGCCGGAATGACAAAAAGGAGAAGGGAGAGCCCCACCGAATGCTTCGGCCATCCATCATGGCCTACACCATGATAACGGTGAGACGAAATTGCCGCGTCAGGCTGCGAAACTCCACATAAAGACAGGAAAATAGACTTTGCCTCAACACTGCTCGCCGTTATTACCTGTTGTGAAATCTACGCTACCGTTGGACGTTTCGCACGAACATTAGGCCAGGGAAACGGCAACAAAGATTATTGGCTATTTTCATCAATATCCATCCCGGGATAAAGCTTTTTGACACACTCAGGGCATATTCCGTGAGTAAACTGCGCGTTTGATCTCTCGGTTATGTATTTCTCCACCGCTTGCCAATAGCCATTGTCATCGCGGATTTTCTTGCAGGCTGCGCAAATTGGAATAAGCCCGCTCAAAGTCTTGATTTCATCCAACGCCTTCTGACGGCTCAGCGTGAGTTCTTTGCGCTCCTTCTCAGCCCGGGCTTTGTATAAAGCGATTGCCAGCGTCACCCGTAAATCTGTCTCTTCAAATGGTTTGGTAACATAGCCAAATGGCTCAGACTTTTTTGCTTCGTCGAGGGTTTTGTCATCAGCATACGCCGTCAGAAATATGATTGGAATATCGAGCGTATCATGTATCTTTTGGGCGGCTTCCGTCCCGCGCATATGTCCTTTCAAGGAGATGTCCATCAACACGAGGTCCGGTTTCAAACCTTCGGCTGCAGCAATAGCATCCTCACCGGTCGATACGGTCGCGGGCACTTCGTAGCCAAATTTTGTGAGCCGTGCCTTGATATCCATGGCCACGAGAGATTCATCTTCCACAATCAGTATCCTGATCTTATTCTTTTCCATGAGCCTTCTCCTGTGATTTGAGTTGATTGAAGGTAATGACATATTCAGTACCGTTGTTCCGGTGTATCTCGATCTTTCCGTCAAGTTGTTCCCGTACCAAGGCGTAAATCAACACCATCCCAAGCGTCTGAGTTGTGCCAGGACCCACGTTTTCAGGCAAGCCAACGCCATTATCGCCTATTTTCATCTCAATCTCACCAGAGGCTGAGTTATGAGCTGAAATTCGTATCTGCCCTCTCCGGCCGTCTTTAAAAGCGTATTTTAACGAATTGACTACGATTTCATTTACGATCAGACCGCAGGGGATAGCAATGTCTAGGTTCATAACAGTGCTATCAATATCCATTACAGTACCCACCTGATCGCTATTATAGCCATATGCCAGAACGAGGTTGCAGACCAGTTCAGCCAGATAATCCTTCAAGCTGATATTGGCGAGGTTCTCGGATTGGTATAATTTGTTATATACGATGGACATAGACTTTATCCTGTCCTGGCTTTCCCGGAAAAGGTGAGCGTCTTGTTTGTCCTTGACGAAATTTGATTGTAGTTCGAGCAGGCTTGAGACTACCTGCATATTGTTCTTGACACGATGATGAATTTCTTTAAGCAGCGTTTCTTTTTCGGCAAGTGAAGTCTTGATTTTTTCCTGATATTTCTTGTTTTCGGATATGTCTGTATGGACTGCAAGCAATACTTCGCCATATTCAGGGTGAGTAAAGGTGGATACACTGGCAACGCACCAGAACGTTGTTCCATCTTTCTTTATGTTATTAACCTCACCGTGCCATCTTCCTGTGCTTCGTATCGTTTCCATGATTTGGGTAGCTGTCTCCATAGGGGAAATGTCGGAAGGTGCGTTGACCACGGAGGCATGCCTCCCTATCATTTCGCCGGGTTCATATCCAAACATGGCTTCAAAATGCGGGGTGGCCCAGCGGATTATGACGTCATCGAGACCAACGATATAAGCTCCCTCTGCCATATTCTTGGTAACCTCGGCCTGGGTACGGATGAGTTGATCCGCCTTCTTTTGCTCGGTGATGTCGGTAAAAGTCAGCACGGCGCCGACCAGTTTTCCATTTTCATAGGCAGGTCTGGAATAGTACTCTACCGAGAAGCTGGTGCCGCCCTTGCGCCAGAACACATCATCAGATGAATGATGTACCTTCCCTTCTTTATAAGCGGCATAAATCGGGCATTCCTCCACGTGGTGAGGGCTCCCGTCAGCTTTAGTATGGTGCCACAGACTGTGACTAAAACGGCCTATCAGCTCTTCAGCTGTGTAACCCAGAATTCTTTCAGCGGAAGGATTAACAAATGAATGCTTACCCTGCAAATCCAGCCCGATGATTCCTTCTGCCGCAGAGGCCAGAATGGTTTCCTTTTGTTGGTTGAGACGCGCTAACACTTCCTCATGTTGTTTGCGCTCGGTGATGTCACGGACAACCGCCTGTAATACCGTTTTTCCATCTAATTTCATGGCATTGAGCAGCACATCGGCCGGGAAGGTCTCACCTGTGTCGATGCGTTTGTGTATCCATTCGAAGTTAAGGCTTCCTTTGCCCATGGCCGTGGCTATGTGTTGGTTAGCCAGTATCATTGAGTCCGTGTTGTCCGGCTGTCTAGGCGGTGACATATCTGCGGGGTGCTTCAAGCAAAAAACCTCTCGCGTAGCGCAGCCAAAAACAGCCAGGGTCGCACTATTGCAATCAAAGAACCCCTTTTCATCCAGCATCATGACCGCGTCGCTGGTTGAATCGTAAAGCGTGTGGAATTTCATCTCAGAGCGTTTCAACGCATCTTCAGTTTGTTTGCGGAGGGTGATGTCCTCTATCATGCATAAATGACGCGGGTTTGCATTATTTTCAACGAGTACTAGAGAGATTGTCATGTTAATCCAGACAATGGTTCCATCAGGATGTATATAGCGCTTTTCCATCTGGAATCCGTGTATTTCCCCCGAGGTTAACCTTGTCATGTTATCGAGGTCTTTCTGGATGTCATCCGGGTGGGTGATACGCATCCAGTCGGTTTGCATCATTTCTTCTGTTGTTCGTCCTGCAATTTTGGCAAATACCTGGTTCACCTCATAGATATGCCCATTCAATGAATCAATCAGAGCGATACCCAATGGCGCTCCCTGGAACATGATTCGGAAACGCTCTTCGCTACGCTTCAATGCCGCATTTAGCCCGTTCAAGTCCTTAAACAGAATCTCCATTGGGCGCTGGAATCCGGTGACCAGAATAGCCTCATATATCAGGTAAAATGCTACAATTTTGAACAGGTGGCCAACCAAATTGGCAGTCGCATACACCCCTACATATTTGGTGAAGGCCAATTCACTGAATATGGTTGCAAAAAGAGCAGAAACCAGCAGCCAGAATACCGCCGTGTCAAATGTGTTGCGCTTCTGCCACAGGCTACCGATAGCTAAAAGTAAAATACCGCATATGATATATTCGCTTATGACTTTGAACTGGGTCAAACCGCTGCCTTCGATGTAACAAACAGGGAATATTTTCCAGTAAAATATAGAAAGTAACAGCAGGGCAGTGACTATGAAATATGTAACAAATACGAGCCCAGGTTTTAGCCCTTTCCCCACAAAGAGAGGAGCTATCAAAAAGCTGATGGCCAGCAGGTATCGTGATGCTATCCACAAAGAGGTCGGAAGGTTGGATTCATTCGAAATGAACACCCCCATACCTTTGAAAGCCAGAGTATGAACCAAATCAATCGCGCCACAAAAGAACAGTGCGATGCCTATAACCAGCAAGTAGTTGTTTTTCATTATGTGGCGGGCATTCCAGGCGTAGATGAAAACTGCAAAAGCAATTACCAGGCTGAACATCTCGGAGACGCCGTGAAACAAAAGATAACCGTAAAGGCGGGTAAGAAGAATGGCTCCCAGGACGAATATCCCTATCGCGGTCGTGACCACCACTCTGCGAGTTGCTTGCATAAAGCACTCCTTATTTGAATTTGAATCGACCACCAGGGGTGTTTTGACTGGTAACTAATATTTTCCACGGGATTCCATCTATCAACACCCAGCGATGTGAATGCATTTTACTTCGGTCTCGATACCGATGATATACCCAGAGTATGTGGTTGTAAAGGTTTTGAGTCAGTTATTTACTAGAGGATGGCTGCTGATTCCTGCCAGATCCTTCGCTGCGCTCAGGATGAGGCAAATAAGCATTTTATGGCTGGGACAGGTATAATTATCTCTTGAGCCACCTTAATTTCATCCCGAAGGGGATAAAGGGGAGGGGAGATGCCAGAACCGACCGCATGGTACCACACACTTGAAACAGGCGTAGAATCCCTTAAAGTAAGCATCGGCGGGCCCGACGCCAGAGACTACCACCTTGGGCGGTTTCTGGTGATGGCCCGCAGAGTGGACGAATTCGCCCCCATCTGCGTTAAATGTCGCGTTTTACAGCCTGAAATAGACAGCATGCTGCGCGAGCTATCCTCCAACGCCCCACAGATACTCAAAGGCCAAAAGAGAGCTTTTCTCGGCGGCATGGAAGCTGTTCTAAGCCACCTGCAAAAGACGCATGGACTCATCAGCGAAAGCCAGAACCTGGGTATCTGGCTGGGTATCGGCACTGCGCTGGGGGTGGCGCTGGGCGCCGGTTTCAAGAACCCTGCTATTGGAATACCTGTCGGAGTGGCGATTGGAGGTGGCATAGGCGCGGCACTGGACGCCAAGGCCAAAAAAGAAGGAAAGGTTATTTAGGACCTCTTCGATGAATAATCCAATCAAATCGGGCGCCATAATTCCTGTCCTGATAATGCTGCCGAATATCATCTGGTTTTCACTTCCTCACCCGGCAACGAGTGATAACACATCTATTCCGCTGGCCCTGAACATAGCTGAAAACGCCGGACGAATAGCCATATTGATAATACCGTTTTTCTATTCGCTAGCACTGAAGCGCAGGTTTTCTTGCACTGAAAAGGGGGGGGGTAAAGGCCAAGGTCAAAGGGGTTGAGATAAAAACCCCCAGATCCCCAAAAGCCTCATCCAGCCCCGACCTGATGAAGACCCTACGCGAAAGCCTGGAGCCAGCCCGCAAGCGCGATATAGTTGCAACCTGAAATAACTTTCACAGAAAATAATGAGGGAGGCCTTTTGAGACTCCTTCCCTGTTTCGGTTTGCTAAACAGCTTCGCCGCTGTATCCCTGCTCGCGCTTGTGCAGGAATAACATCAGGTTTGAATTTGTTCTGCGCTCTCCACCAGATTCTGGCCGGCGAGAAACGCCTCTTGTCTCATTTCCGGATGGTCTAAAATGATGGCGCGGCCTTCGATGCCTGGGAAGGCTACCATTCCGGCATACTGGATATCCAGGCTGGCGAAAAAAGCCTTTACCGTAGCCAAGGCCGGCTCGAAAAGATGCTCCCCTTTACGCCCACCCACAGATACAAAAAGCCCGAGGCGTTCCCGTGAATCCCCAAGAGGCGGGATTTTCAAAAGATACTTTCTAACCCATAACGCCTGAGCCCGGTCTATCAGTGCTTTTAACTGTGATGGCAGTCCCATGAAGTGCAATGGGGCCGCCAGCACTATGCGGTCCGCCCACTCCATGTCCTTATAAACTTTTTGTGTATCATCTTGAAACGGACACTCACCGGTGCGCAAACAGGCATCACAATGGTTACATGCCATTATGTTCAGGTTGGCAACGTAAATTACTTTGGTCTCCGCCCCTTTACTCTCAGCACCCTTGATTACCTCCGCCAACAGAATGTCTGTATTGCTGCCAAAACGCGGACTGCCGACTATTCCCAATACCTTCAATTAAGATCCTCCGATACGAGTTTAAGAATGGCTTTTTCCCTGATCTGCATTTTTTGCTGACATTCCGGCATATCATGATCGTAACCCAACAGGTGCAGCACGCCATGTATGAGCAAGATGATAACCTCTTTTTTAGCTGAATGCCCGTGTTCTCCAGACTGTAACTCCGCCTGCGGGTAGGAGATTATGACCTCACCCAGATGGTCTGCTTCTCCGGCGGGAAAAACAAAATCCGGGGTGCCGGGCGGGCCCTTTTCCTTCATAGCGAATGACAGCACATCGGTAGGCTCGTCTTCCCCCATGTACTCTTTATGAAGCTGGCGTATCTTGTCTTGACCGGTGATAAGTATGCCCATTTCAACATCGGTCTGACCCTCAGCGATCAGCGATTTCATGGCGACTTCGCGCAACCAAACCTCATCGAGGATGCCCTCGAATCCCTCATCTAAAAGAACATTTATTTCCATCGTTATATGATAACACAGGGAGCGGTCAGCGGTCAGCACTCAGCGGTCAGCCAGCCTAAAACTGATAGCTCGTAAGCTGACAGCCGAAAGCCGTTATGATATAGTAATGAATGCCAAACTGGAGGGATCGCATAGTGGCCTAGTGCGGGCGCCTGCTAAGCGCTTGCCCTGAGTAATCAGGGTCGAGAGTTCGAATCTCTCTCCCTCCGCCATCGGCACTACAGGCAAACATTTTCCTATCCCCACCAAATCACAATGCCCGCATATTTTATTTGGACCATAGGCTGTCAGATGAATCGCGCCGAGTCGGAGCGACTGGAGGCACGTTTAGCCTCGAATGGTTATTCGCCCTCCAGCGTCATTGAGGAGGCCGATGTAATCGTAATCAACTCCTGCGTGGTGCGAAAGCACGCCGAAGACAAAGTGGTCAACAAGCTCTACAATCTCAAACCCCTTAAACGCGACCACCCGGGGCTCCGAATAGCCCTCACGGGATGCTTTATCGGTCAGGATACCAATGACCTGAAAAAACGGTTTCCGTATGTTGACGATTTTCTCAAACCCGGGGAAATCCCCCTCTGGCTCGAGAAAGGGGAGTGTTCTTCTGTTGCGTCTCAGAGCAGCGCCATCACTGCCTTTGTACCAATCATCCAGGGCTGTAATAATTTCTGCAGCTACTGCATCGTACCCTATCGCCGCGGGCGGGAGGTTAGCCGCTCCATCTCCGATATCGTGAAGGAGGTGCGCGAAATGGTTGAGCGCGGGACAAAACAGGTAACACTGGTGGGGCAAAACGTGAATTCCTACGGCCACGATCTTACGGATAAACCCGACCTTGCCACGTTACTTGAAGAGTTGAATAGAATTGACGGCCTCCTCCGCATACGTTTTCTTACCAACCACCCCAAGGATATGAGCCTTCGACTCATGGCTGCCATGTGGAGACTAAAGAAAGTATGCCACCAGATTAATCTGCCTGTTCAGGCAGGAGACGACGCGATTCTGGAAGCCATGAACCGCGGATATAACGTGGAAGATTTTCGAAAACTCGTGGGGAAGCTGCGCAGCACTATACCAGACATCGCCATTTCAACAGATATAATCGTGGGCTTCCCAGGTGAGAACGAAGAACGTTTCCAGCGCACGCTTAACCTTCTGGAGGAACTGAAGTTAGACGCAGTGCATTCAGCCAGCTACTCTCCCCGCCCCGGTACTGTGGCAGCCAAACAATTTGCCGACGATGTACCGAGTGATGTTAAAAAGACCAGACTGGCGACCGTCGAAAAACTCCAAGAACAAATCTCTATGGAAATAAACGCCAGCATACTTGGCCAAACCGTAGAAGTGTTGGTTGAAGCCAAACAGAAAGGGCGGTGGCAAGGTCGCATACGAAGTGATAAACTGGTGTTCTTCACAGGCGGAGCGAATCTTGAGGGACACCAGGCACTTGTCAAAATCAATAAAACAGGTCCCTGGTCGCTCCAGGGGATATTAAAAGAAAACGGGGAGGAATGATGACAACAACCGACGGAAACAGCACCTGGATTATGATGGGTTTTCTGGCACTCATGTTCGCCTTCTTTTATTTTTTTATCATACGCCCTCAACGCAAACGGCAGCAACAGCAGGCTGAGATGACGTCATCCCTCAAAACCGGCGACCGAGTGATTACATATAGCGGTATTTACGGGACAATTGAAGCCATGGACGACGATACAATAGTCATCAAAGTGGAATCAGGAACTACTATCCGGATGGCGCGCGTGGCGGTAGCTCAAAAACAACCTGATTCCTCCAAATAGTCTCGCGTATTGACAGGAGCCCATATTAAAAACTACGACTATGTCATAGTCGGGAGCGGCATTGCCGGACTCTATTGCGCTCTTCTCGCCAGGCAGCACGGCAGCGTTCTGCTGGTCACCAAGGGCAGCATCGACGATTGCAATACACGCCATGCCCAAGGAGGCATCGCAGCCGCGATCGGTGTGATGGATTCCCCTGACCTGCATTTCAAAGACACCATCTTCGCTGGAGCCGGACTATGTAACGAGGAGGCGGTACGCATCCTCACCGAGGAAGCCCCCGACCGCATCGCCGATCTGGTCAAATTTGGGGTACCATTCGATACTTTCAACGGAGAGATTGCCCTGACACGCGAGGCGGCCCACAGCATGCCACGGATACTGCATGCCGGTGGTGATGCCACCGGTGCCCAGATAGAAAGCACTCTCAGCCGCCAGATAAGGATAGCGCAAATCCCCGTTCAGGAACACTGTCTGGCCACGCGGATTCTCCTGGAAAACGAGAGTGTTGGTGGCATTGAAACCTTCGACACTCGCACCGGAGGAGCGCAGCAGTTCGGCTGCCGTAACCTCATACTGGCCAGTGGGGGAGCGGGACAGCTCTTCAAGTTCACCACCAACCCAGAAGTTGCTACCGGTGATGGCATAGCGCTGGCTTATAAGGCCGGGGCCGATATAGTGGATATGGAATTTTTCCAGTTCCATCCCACCGCTTTACACCTGCCGGGTGTCGAACCATTTCTTATTTCTGAGGCCGTGCGCGGCGAGGGTGGCATACTACGCAACTACAAGGGCGAGGCTTTCATGAAAAGCTACACACCGCAGGCCGAGCTTGCCCCACGTGACGTGGTAGCCCGCGCAATTGTGAGCGAAATGGGTAAGACTGGCTCGGACCACGTTAATATCGATGTTACCCATCAGACGGCCAGCATAACAGCGGCGCGCTTCCCTCAAATATTTCACTACTGCCTGGAACATGGCCTGGACATGTCCCGCGACCTGATACCGGTGGCACCTGCGGCTCATTATATGATCGGCGGCATTCGCGTCAATACGTGGGGTGAATCCAGCCTGCCCGGTCTGTTTGCCGCAGGAGAAGTGGCGTGCACAGGAGTTCACGGTGCCAACCGCCTGGCTTCCAATTCTCTGCTGGAGGTGCTGGTATTTGGCAAGCGCATCATCGAGCGCAGTATCAAGGGAGGACGCCAAGAGGGGGCGGGTGAATGGACGGGAGACATGCGTGGGATCATGAAACACGAAACCATCTCGCATGGTGTTCCCACCCCGGGACGCTCCGCCTTGCAGCAATTATTATGGGAGAACGCAGGTATCGTCCGGAACGGCATCGGTCTTGCCAAAGCTGCTGCCATCCTGGCAAGTTGGCAGCACAGCCTGCCCCATCCAAACGACCGACCTTCGTGGGAGTTATTAAACCTTATAATCACCGGGCGACTGATGACCGAGGCCGCCTTGATGCGGCTGGAAAGTCGCGGAGCACACTTCCGACTGGATTATCCACTGGTTGATGTCGCATGGCACAAGCACATTGTAGTTACGAGAGACTGATGTGGTAAACAGCGGTATATCCCTCGTAGCTCACAGGGAGGTCAGACAAATTATTGGTCTTGCTCTGGCCGAAGACCTCATATCGCAAGATGTCACCAGCCGTACTGTCATACCCGAAAGTCTGGACGGTACAGCAACCCTGTTGGCCAAGGCCGACGGCGTGCTGGCGGGGATTGATGTTTTCAAGGCCGTCTTTCAAAAGGTGGACAGAAAACTCAACATCGACATCCTGTTATCCGATGGAGCGACGCTCAAGCCGGGTGATGTGGCCGCTGTAG